>JAHDCJ010000075.1:9640-28114 GCA_020629935.1 Saprospiraceae bacterium
ATTCCTTGTTCAATTCCTTGTTCGATTCCTTGTTCGATTCCTTGTTCGATTCCCTCAAGGAATAACTTATCCTTAGAAGTATCATATGTAATTGGCATATCTTTTATTTTTAAACTTGTAATTTCTTCTAAGTTACGTAATCTTGATAACACTTGCAATTGCTGAATTGATCTTTTTAAGTCAATTTGAGAACTTGCAGATTGTCTTAATTGAGTTAAAATTTGATCTAAAATACCTGATGACGATTTTTCTTTAAAATCCCCCAAAAGTGCAAGAATGATTTCTTCTGGCACCTCTGAATTTAATAATTCTGTCGCATCCAATTCGAAGATATTAATTAAATCAAATTGATAAAAGACTTGTTCTTTGGGTAGTTTTTGAATCATTGGTTTTGTTTTTTTTCCAATGTAAACTACAATATGTCGGATAGGTAATTTAAATTTCTTTAATAATAATCCATGATACTCTGCCATTCGATAAACCATATCTTTTTCTCGATGACTTTGAAACTCAATATGTAAAATATAAGATTGGCCTCCTTTATCTCTTATTAATCGAAGATAATCTACTTCGCGTTCAATAGTGGTCTGTAATTTGGTATTCAATTTTTTTGCCGTAGAAAAATCAATACCTAATCGTTTGGCTAAAAAAGGGAAAATCGTTTTTTCCACATTTTCTTTAATGATCTTATCAAATGAATTTCCCTCTTTTTTCATCGCTCTAAAATAGACCAAATTCTATTTCTCAAAAAAGACAAAAATTCGCTAAAATTCTATTCTTATTTTATAATCCAATGCTTTACCTCTGTTGCGTCTGCATGGATTTCTAAACAGGATTTTGTTTCTTCCAAAACAGTAGAAAGTCCTTGATCTTCAAAATCATAAAAGATCATCAAAAACTCATTCGTAGTGGATGTAACCATAGTTCGCACAGAATCACTTGTTGGCGTTCCAAAGGCTCCTTGTTCATCACGCAGAACTGGCAAGTTTTCAATATTTAAGGTTCCTCTTCCTATGGCTTCGTAGGGTTCTTCAGATGCTCCCACTCCCAAGTCAATAACCCCTTCAATTTTAGACGCATCATAACCACCTATAGAAAATCCCGTTTTCAATGAAATTAAATTTAGTGTATCTACTACATTGTTGATTTGATATAATCCCTTGCCCTGTACAGCTCTTCGCATTAATGCTTCGGCAGATAAACGATATCGACTAGGATCTTTTCCTAAAGTCTTATAAGCATTTCTTGAAGCTTTAATTGCAGGATTAGTGCGTATAGATTCTGGATCATAATTTGTTTGAATAAATGCACAAGTTTCTTCTATTTCTTTTCGTAATAATGGCCGATCTTCTTCTACAACAACTTTGCAAGACAAACAGCCCAAAGCTAAATTTGGACAAAATGATTTAAGTTTATTGAAAATAATTTCTTTATGCATAATGTGTTATAATTTTGATTTCAACTTCATTATTCTCGTATAAGATTGAATAATTCGTTCTTTAGAAACTTGACCTTCTTCTACTAATTTCCTAATCAACTTCACTGTTTCAGGAACAATATTTTCATTATATTTCCCTGGAATATTATTCGAAAAAATTAAAATATCAACGCCTGAATTTATGCACTTCGCAATGGCATTTTCAAATCCATAATGCTGAGTAATTGCCCCCATATGCATATCATCAGAAATAACCACCCCTTGCCAGCCGAGTTCAGTTCTTAGCATATCTTCAATATATTTTTTGGAAAGTGTGGCTGGAAATAAAGAATCAATTTTCGCATTAAATACATGGGCAGTCATTACCATATCACAACTTTTTTTATCAATCAACGTCTTATATGGTTCCAATTCTTTGGGTAACCAAGTTTCCGTAACATCAGTAAATCCTTTATGTGAATCTTTACTCGCACTTCCATGTCCAGGAAAATGCTTTAATGCACTCAATACTTGATAGTCTCGATGACTCTTCACCACTATCTCAGCATGTTGACTAACCATTTGCGGAATTTCAGAATAACTTCGTTCAATGGCTCCAATTGCAGGTGATTGTGGATCCACATTGACATCAACCACTGGCGCAAAATTTAAATTGATTTTATATCTTTTAAGCTTTTGAGCTGTTTGCTCTGCCCAAAATTTTGTACTGTCTGGATTATTTATTTCTCCTAAATATGCCGCTGAAGGGGCTACCTTAAAACCATATCGCTTTTTAAGTCGAGTTACTTTTCCTCCTTCCTCATCTACAGATATCAACAAGGGCGTTGTAGACAGCGATTGAAGTTTCGTATTTAAAGCCAAGAGTTGGGTATCTGATTCTATATTCCTTGGCCTTTTTTTCAATAACATATCATATTCATACAACACTACTCCTCCTAGATTATAGTCTACAATATCTCTATTCAAGTGATGTTTTTCGTCTACTTCTGTTCCCCTAAAACCAACCATTAACATTTGTCCAATCATCAAGTCAAGGCTGTCTTTAGGTGGGGAATTTTCTGTAGTCTCTTCAATAGATTTTGACCCACAAGAAGTAACTAAAAAGAGACCAATAAGCAAAAGTAAGAAAAAAAAGATGCGATTCATGTATTTGATTTTTGACAAAGGTAAAGAATTGAATTCACTTTATTATAGGAAGTCATTTACTCGAATAAAGTATTCGTTTAGTAAATCAAATTACGATTTCATACATTTTAGTTGGCAGGAATAAAGGAAAAATCGTAATTTGATTTCGGGGGTTAGGGGATTTTAATCCCCACCATTTTTTCGCTTAAAAAATATACCCCATTTCTATATTTAAGTGCTCTTCAATTATTTTTTATTTGATCCAAAAAATCCTATGCCATCTTTCACTATTTCACTTGTGTTATCTCACCAACTACAAACTGTTGTCCAGCTTTTAGAAGCATGCAAAATGGCATTAGATGAAATAGGTATCCAACAATGGGTTAAAGATTATCCTAACGAACGAATTGTAATGCAGGATATCAAAAATCAAGATCTTTTTTGTATAAAAAAAGAAGACCAAATACTTGGGGTAATTACATTAAATGAATATCAAGATATAGAATATCAAGCATTAGATTGGTTGCATAAAAAGACGAAGGTAATGGTGGTTCATCGCTTAGCAGTTCATCCTGCTTTTCAAGGAAATGGATTGGCGAGTTTATTGATGGATTTTGCCGAGGACAAAGCCCAAAAAGAAGGGTATTATTCTATACGTTTAGATGCGTATTCAGGCAATCCACATATTCAACGATTTTATAAAAAAAGAGCGTATGCCTATATCGGACAAGTATTTTTCCCTATGCGACCATTAGCTTTTAATTGCTTTGAAAAATTGATCTAAATCTTTTACAATTTTTATCCTTTAAGTCGTTTTGGGTAGTGCTGCCCATTTAAGATATAAATAAAAAACACTAGTAATTAAACCAAGAAATAAAACAACCCACAGTAAAAAATAATGCCCAAACAAAGCACATGGAATAAAAGCATCAAAGGCAAGTACTCCTATTATTAATAGAAAAAACAACCAATTCAAAAGAACCATATCCCCTGCTATTTTTTGCTTATTTAATAAAACAAATAAAATCGCAGCTCCAATCATAAAGCTCAAATAAACGGATATAATAGGAAAATCAAACACAGCTAATAAGCTACCGAAAATCAAAAATAAAAATTGAATAAAAAGCAATACAAAGGTTTTTTTCCAACCTATTATAGTCAATAAAAGAAGGAAAGTGATTACAAAATTTAAGCTTGCAAAACGAAAAAATCCTATGTCATCTTGTTTGATATGTCCTCCTCTATAACAATTACTTTCAAAGAAAAATAAATACTTATGTGAGAAAGATTTCCAATGCGACTTAGCTTTTGAAATCCGATCAATTTTAATTGGAATTTTATGATCTACAATTTGAACTCGCTCTGAGTCTGAATAATTATTAGAAGCAGTTAATAATAAGTGAGCACTTACTGCATTTCTACTAGATTCAAATCTAAATATTAGTCGATCTTTTTTCTCATTAAATGTGTCAAAAATGGCTTGATCCTCATTTGATTTCAAATATGCTCTCGCTTCTTCTACACTAAATATACGATCTTTAAGCTTAACAAAGGCTGCATCAAACTGGGTCAATTCTTCTACTGAAAGCAATTGACTTATTTTGTATTCTCTTGCTTTGACATAAGTTATTGTCGTCGAAAAAAAAGCAAACACCCCCACTAAATATATGAAGCCTGTCCCCAATAAAGCATGAAAAAATCTACCTCTAAATTTAAACTTAGATTGGTTAATTCCCCATCCCAAAACCCCAAATGCAAAAAGTAAAAAACTCACAAATACCGCTTGATCTTCAATCTGGTAATTCTTGGGAAGATCATCAATATACAAAGGTAGAAGCCATGCCAAACCCCATGCAATCAAATTGCCAACTACCAAAACTAAAAATAATACCGTATGTCCTTGTGTTCGCCATAAGGTAGGATAACGCCTAAGGAGATATTGATCAAATCTAGAAAATGAAGAAGGAATATATTTTGACAATCTAAGCATAAATCTATCCTTGAGGTTTTGCTTGAATTTTGTTTAACTGATAAATAGAAAACAGGCTAATCAATCCAGAAATTATACCAGCAATAATCGTACTTAAAAACATATTATCATCAATTTGCCTGATGTACTCCATCATCAAAAGAATAGATATACATGGGGCTAAGACGACTAAGATCGTACCAAACAAAGATTGGCCTATCGACCTTTTTACCGACATGGAAGTCATTACTGATAATAGTATATAAACACAAATAAACAACATTAACAAAGCCTCTGGTTCATCACTCATCAAGGTTAAAGCACCTATACCCATCATCCAAACCACAAAAATTGATTTTATGATTAATAAAAAAGGGACTAAGGAAACGAGAAGTAAGGCTGGCGGAAAAAAGATGACACTAAAAAAGAGGATAATTGCGCCTACTTCTATAGATAAACTAAAATAATTAGAATATTTATACCCCGTATATGAAGGGTTCATATAATCATGTGAGCGAGAAATAAACTGCATATGCAAGTATAAGGTATTTCCTTGTTGGTAAGAATACAACTCCCCTTTAGGCAATGCAGGTAATCGATAAAATCGCAATAATGCATTAGCCTTTTCTCGCCATTCAGGATTACTCGCTCTATTAAATGTAGCCGATTCTTCTGGTTTCATTATTCTCAAATATTGGTTATCTTCAAAAAAGCTAGAGTCTTCATTGAATTGATTTACCTCATATAAAGAGGCTGTAGTCGAGGCCAACGTATGAATAAAAAGAGTATGATTCGTAAAAAATGAAGTTAAAGCAAAAACATAAACAAGTAAACTCGCAGCGATATGTTTAATCTGTCGATTTTTGATCAAAAATTTATATTGGGTATAAGCCCAAAATAATAACACAAAACCCAATAAGATGAAAAAACCAAATTGAAAGTGTTCAACAAAATAACGATTTAATGGCCCACTATAAACTGCTAATTTTGCCAAACCAAAGAGCAAGATATTCCCTAAAATAAACGAATAGAAAGTGATATAATGTACTTTCGTTCGCCAAATCATTGGATAATTCACCAATAAATATTGATCAATTCGTTGTAGAAAACGTGGGACTAATCGCTTTAAAAAATTCATCCATTATTGTTTTTGAGGTTGAAAATTTCGTTTGTTCAATAATTTAAATGCAAATAAACAAAGGAACAAAGATAACAGCACAGTAAAAGGCAAATCACCAATATTTGAGTGAAATTTATTATAGTGTAAAACTAAAACGGTAAACGGAATCGTCATTAAAAATAAATACCCAAGCATCTTGAAACTTGGCCGATTGGATCTTACCACAAGCAAAATAACAAACATTACCGCCAATACCATAGGAAATAAAACTTCAACTTCTCCTAATCTAAATTCATCTATTCCAAACAATCCCATCATTAAAAGAAATTGTAAAAACATCGCCACAAAAATCATCTTAAAAGATACAAATGATAAGAGTAATAAAAGCACAGGAGCAGTGGCAATCAATACCCAAGAAAATTCTTGTAAACCACTCATCATATACCAAAAGGAACCTTTATAACCATAAAAATGTCCGAAGTCTTCATACTCTTTAGTATAATTATCATCCTGCATCCCTGCATGCTGATAATATTTTGCTGCTCTAAGCGTATGAAATTTCGAATTCAATTCAGAAGAATATAACTTTACTTTACGTTTGTCATTTTGATACGGAGAAGAATGATACATTTCTTTATATACTCCATATTTTTCCAAAATGGCTTGAAAAGGAGCCAGTTCTTCCTGTGTTAATGGAGTATCCATTCCATAACGATAGCGATATATAATAGCATTATCCTCCACAGATCTTAAATCTTCAATAAATTCTTCATCACTCACTACATTGGCAATGGTATGAATAATTGAATGATTAAATACGTACACATTAGATAGTAAAGAAAAGGCCCCAATCGTATAAATCACCAAAGTCAATAGATGATCTTTAAACCGATAGGAACGAAAAGAAAATTTATACTGGGTATAAGCCCAATATAAAAAGATGAAAAACAAAAAGATAAAAAGACCAAGGGTTAAACTTTGAACACCTGAATCCAAGATCATCTGTTTTTTACTCATTGGATAAAACCTTCCCAATAAATAAGCACCTATATTTCCAAACACAAAAGAAAACAAAAGAATATAATGAATTCTTGTACGCCAAATTACAGGATAATTCGTCAACAAATATTGATCTACTTTTTTTAATATTCCTTTACTTACCATCTTCATTATCCTTTAGGTTTAGCTGTTCGAATGGTTAATAATTTTATCGCGATCGTTGTTAAGACAAATCCTAGGCCCACATATGTCCCAAAATCTGTAATACTCATTTCTATTGCATGTGTATTCATTATATAGATGAGTAAAGTTCCAGGAGCTAAAAGCAAAAAGAAAAAACTTAAAAGATTTAAACCGCTTTCATTTTTTCTAAAAAATAATACAACAGCAAACACAAAAACACTTAATGCAAAATAGAAATTTTCTATGCTAACGATTTTCATCGAAAACAGCATCGTAGCTGCCATTAAAACAACCACATGGATAAAAGAAACTCCAGAAATTACTGCAAAAGAAGTATAGGATAACATGAAAAACATAGCTGGAAGTAACAACATGGCAATCAACGTAAGGCCCCAATGGGTTTTCCATATATCACTTGTAAAACCATAACAATTGATTTGATGATGTAGTTGATTAAACATACATTTCGCACTAAATACCGATTCAAAAGATTGATATAATTCGCCTTCATAATAAGCATAATACGCCTCATCATATTCCCGAAGTATATCATCCAAAGAAAAACCATATTTCCCTACAATTTGAGCAATTTGCAACTTTCTTGATTGGTCTAGAAAGGCCATTTCATTACCAGCATAATATCTAAAATAATCTAACTTTTCCACAAATGACCGATCCTCCATAAACGTTTGGGTTTCTTCTACATTCGCTACCCGTTCAGTAAGCCGATATTGAAACACAAAAATGTTTATGGAAAAAGAAAGAATACCTAAACTATAAATCGCAAAGGTCATTAATTGCACCCCAAATCGATGATCCTTTAGTTTAAATTTAAATTGAGTAAATCCCCAGTATAAAAGAATAAAACCGCCAAACACACAACTAATAAAATAGAGTGCCATAAAATTACCTGAACTTGGAATTTGATCAATAGCTACAGGATAAATACTTGCCAAACCATAGGCCACTAAATTCCCTACGATTAAGGAAAAGAATAAAATATAATGCAGCTTGGTCCTCCAAACATTCGGATATTTAGTCAACAACTTTTGATCTAAACGCTTAATAAATGTTGGCGTCATTTTTTTTATCCAACTCATACAAATAACTTTTTAGTAGATTGACTAATATCTCTGAAATATCCAATGGGTATTTCAGCTTTCAAAAATATTTGAAATAACTCTTGGTAAGTAATACTCAATGGCGTTCGAATTACATAGGCCAAACCAGTATTCTCCAAACTATAATATTCAAAACCCGCTAATCTGCGTTCCAGTTCCTCCACACTCAAATCACTCGCAAATTCAAAGGTGTTTTCTTGCCGTTCATTACCCAAC
The DNA here is from genome assembly GCA_020629935.1 of Saprospiraceae bacterium. GTDB lineage: Bacteria > Bacteroidota > Bacteroidia > Chitinophagales > Saprospiraceae > JAHDCJ01. The sequence continues at coordinate 17,812 of JAHDCJ010000075.1, forward strand.
TCATCTACCCGACCATTGAAAATCATATTCCCTTCCTTCAAAAAGATAATCCGATCAGATACGTTTTCTATCTCATGCAAATGCTGTGAACTAATCACAATCGACAATGGATAACGGTAGCTGTTTGCCAAATCTCGAAGATCATTTAAAATGATTAACTGCGCCTTAATATCAAGATTGGCTAAAGGCTCGTCAATCACCAACAATTTCGGTTTCCACACTAAAGCCCTTGCTAAAGCAAATCGTAATTTATATCCACCTGACAATTGATTCCACGATTTATTTTGATGCTTTTCTAATCCTAATCGGTAGATAATATATTCCACCTCTTCCAAATTTTCTTTATCCAAAATACCGTGTACCGCCAATTCATAATGCAAATTATCCTTAACCGATCCATACCATCGTTCTATATCTTGAGGAATAAAAGCAATATGCTCTTTTATCCGTTCCCAGTTTCCTGTCGTTACCCCAGCTTGCCCTTCAATATATGGAAAATGTAATACCCCACTATCCGCAGCAAGCTCGCCTACCGCAATTCGAAACAAAGTCGTTTTTCCATTGCCATTCTCCCCTACTACGCCTGTAATTTCTCCTAGGCGAAAACAAAAATCAATATCCTTCAAACCAAATCCTCCACGTCGAAACACCTTATTAATATTTCTCCCTTCACATACAATATCATCCTTCTTCACTACTTGAAGCGCTTGAGCACTAGAGACGGCAGCAACAGCCATTCCTCCTCCACTAGAAGTAGAAGAAAATCGATCAGCCAAAGCTAACATGTCAGCAACTAACTGTTCTTTTTTTCCTTGATCCGCAGATTGCATATAATTCATCTTCAATACAAGCGCTTGGTGCACTTGCTTATTGTCTGAAGCATTTTCCATAGCAAACTCCACCAAAGCTCCCGCGCCTTGCAAAGGATCTTCTTGAATACTTGCCTTCAATTCACTGACTAAATGATGAATCTGTTTTTCCATTTTTTTTATTTTTCAAATAATAAGTTTTCCTCAAACAAAAATCACTTATTATTAATGATGCAAAATATATCTACTTTGGTGCAATCCATTTACTAGACCTGATCTAGCAATTCCAACAAATTAAAAACAAGAAGATTGTTTTCCTTTTGATAACTTGATTCATCTACTTGACCTTCTTGGTATTGATCTTGAAGTTCCGAATATTTTCTATTTAATGCAATCACTTCTTTAATCCGACTTCGATCAGTAGAAAAATCGCTTACAAAATCCATAGATCGCTTTAAGGCCTTGGGTAAATTACTAGAAGCAACCAAACGGTGAACTTCTTCTTTGCGTAGGTGTATGGGATCATTTGAATCCATAATATGCACAATGGTTTTCTTTGGTTTATAGATAATTGATATGGAAGTTATTCTAGGGCCATATATGATGAATCAACTTCTTTTTAAAGGTACAAATCGGAAAGCATTATTACCAATTTATTCTCGTTAAAAATCTCTTAATTCTAGATGATTAGCGTTAATTATTTTTAACAAAAAAAGATGGATTAGACAAATTCAAAAATGAAGGCATTCCAATTCAAGTCTTTTTTAACGAAAAAAATGTTCCTACGCTTTGAACTATCCCAAAAATTATCCTTCCTTGCCCTTTTCTCAATAGGAATAAAGCTTTATATTGCTTGCTAAACACGAATATATCAGAACGCCTTTACAAATAAAAAAAATTCTACATTGTTTAGTTTTACTTGGTTTGATGAGTATTACGCTCATAGCTAGTGCCCAAAACTCTAGCCCTTTGGTACATTATACCATTGAAAAAGGAATGCCAAGTAATGAGGTAAACTTTATTGAACAAGATAAAAACGGATTTATTTGGGTGGCTACCAATATTGGATTAAGCCGTTTTGATGGTTATCGATTTAAAAATTATACCGTCAAAGATGGCTTGCCCAATAACCAAATTCAAAAACTTTATGTAGACTCTAAAGGTAGAAATTGGATTTTATCTAAAGGCACCTTGTGCTATATCCAAGAGGGGAAAGTGATCATTCCCAAAGCCATAAAAGATCAAGCCATTGAATATGTGACTTCATTTCTAGAAGATGATCAACACCATTTTTGGTATACTTCAGGGAATAAAGTATTCCGAATGAATCCTGATTTTTTAGCCGAAGAAATCAAACAAGAACAAGTCGTTATCTCTTGGAATAATCCAGAAATACAGTTCATTGATCAAGAAGGCTATATCTGGATTTACGGGGGTTCTACTTTTTTTATTAAAATAAAAGAAAAACAAGTCACCCTAGTTCCAATTAATAAAATCGATAATCAAAAGGGCCCAATCAAAGCCGCTTTTCTAGATGGCAAAGTGTATTTTTCTAATCACAAAGGCCTTATCGAATTGGATCAACAAAATAGCCGAACTATTCCTTATCCTTTCGACAAAAAATTAAGTCTACAAACAAACCTCACCGAACGGGTAGTTCCTATAACCAATAGCGAAGATCAAAAAGTTAAAGGCATCGCTTCTTTTATTTTACAAGATCAACAAAAAAATATTTGGTTTGCTCCCAATGGCACTACCCCCGTTTCTTATCAAAAACAAGAGGCCATTTTAAAATACTACTTGCCTCAAATGAAGAGTAACCACGGACTCATCGATAAAGAAGGCAACCTTTGGTTTTCTACCGAAAAAAATGGAATCTTCATGCTTCCTTTCGAATGGTCGAAAATGTTAATGGAACAAAAAGAACGACTGTTAACCAATGCGCCCATCTTTACACTAATGCAATATAATAATCGTACCATCGCTGGCTCCGACAATTATTTGCTGGTTGCTGAAAATAACACACTAACCAAAATTGGACCGATTGACCCTACCAAATCTTCTAATCCAATTACCTCGGTCATTGCTTATTTAGACAAAGGAATTTTAGTGGGTACACACAATGAACTTTACTTGTATGATGGAACCACATTTTATAGTTGTGGCACTGGAGGCATACGTGATATGGTTTTAAATAAAGACAATAATTTATTCATTTCTACAAATGATAATAACGTATTCAAGCTCTCCACTATTGCACTAGATCGACGAATAAAAGCAGGAGAAAGCGGCCGTTCACTTCTTATTTCCGACAAACTAGTAGAAGGGATTGTTTATAATAAAAACATCAAAAAACTCTTTATCGAAAATGATGGAAGAATACTATTTGGCAAAGAAGATGGCCTTTTCGAATTAGACCAAAATCAAAATCTAAAGTTGTGTCATCAATCTCCTGTTTTTAAATCCAGCATCGCAGGAATCGCTAAACTTAATGAAGATAATATTTGGATAGCTACTGAAAGTGATGGGCTGTTATCTATAAATGATAGTATTGATTATTTCAATATTAATTCATCTAACTTTAACCTCAGTCACAATACCTGTTCCGATATTCGAATTACAGAAAATGAAATTTGGGTCGCCACTAAACTAGGTGTTGACCGAATCCAAATCAATGATATTGAAAATAGAAAAGTAAATGTACTTCCTATCTCTCTTAACAATCTCATCGAATCAGGAAAAATTACGCAGATTCTCCCTTTAGATCATTTTGTTTTTATTGGTACTACCGCTGGATTGATAAAACTAGATAAAACGGCCTTTAGCACACAAACCGAAGCACCGCCTGTTTTTATCACCAATGTTAAAGCAGGTAATCATGATTACCCCGATCGGAGTGAGCTCGTGTTTCCACATTATAATAAAAGTATACAAATAGAATATGCGGGTCTTGCTTATTCAAGACGAGGGCAAATACAATATAAATACCAGTTAGAAGGCATCGATACCGATTGGCAATACGGCTCCCTCGCTTCGGTAAATTATAACGCATTGCCTCCTGGAAGATATGATTTCAAAGTATATGCGACCAACCATTCGGGTTCTAAAATGAGTCCTACCCCGGCTAGTCTAAAGTTTAAAATCCAACCGCATTTTACCAATACGACCTGGTTTAAAGCGATTATATTAGGATTAGCCCTCGTTGGATTATTTTTCATCTATAAATATATTATCGGCTATCTCCAAAGAAGACAACTCCAATTAGAAGTCGAACGAAAAACAAAACAACTCCAAGAAAAAGTCGCCGAATTGGAACGTACCAACGGCGAACTTAAAGAATTTGCTTACGTCGCTTCTCATGATCTTAGATCGCCTTTAAGAACGGTCAATAGCTTCCTACAATTATTGATGCGACGAAATAAAGACAACCTCAATAAAGAAGGGGTAGAATATGTCCAATTCGCCATCAAAGGAATTAAACGATTAGAACGCGTAGTTGATGATCTATTGATCTATGCAGGTATAGGTAACCAAACACACAAACCTCAAGCAATTGATCTTAATAAGATTGTAAAAAATGTAACCGAGTTACTACAACAATCCATCAATGAATCTAAAGCGAAAGTCATTATTGAAAAAGAACTTCCCCTAATCATGGGAATCAAATTTCAAATGCTCCAACTCTTTCAAAATTTGATTTCTAATGGTATTAAATATCAATTCAATCAAGCCCTACCCGAAATTACCATCGGATATTATGACGAAGGAGAATTCCTAAAGTTTTATGTAAAAGACAATGGCATCGGTATTGCCGAAGAAGATAAAGACAAAGTCTTTCAAATTTTCCAACGTCTACATACACCAGAAGAATACTCTGGAACTGGAATTGGATTACCCATATGTAAAAAAATTCTGGAGACACAAGGCGGTCGAATTTGGTTTACTTCCGAACAAGGCAAAGGAACAACCTTCTTTTTTACCATAAAAAATGTAAGCATTGAACATCCCGAACCTGCTACCATTTAAATTTCTATATCCCCATTAACCAAAAATTAATTCCAAGTGTACCATCTACTAATAAAACCTTTTCTATTTCTTCTCCAACCCGAAAAAGCGCATCATTTTACCTTAAAAATGTTAAAACTCATTTTAGCAATTCCTGGCTTTCGCTTTCTGTTTAAAAAATTATTCGCCTTCCAAAATCCGCTTCTTAAAACCGAACTGTTAGGATTGACTTTTAACAACCCTGTAGGTTTAGCTGCTGGATTTGATAAAGATGGTAAACATTATCGAACCATGGCTTCCCTTGGTTTTGGCTATATCGAAATAGGAACGGTTACTCCAAAAGCTCAAATAGGAAACCCGCAACCTCGCATGTTTCGCCTGAAAAGCGATCAAGCCGTAATCAACCGCATGGGGTTTAATAATGAAGGAGTCGATGCAATGGTCAAGCGCCTAAAAGATAAACCCATTGAAGGATTAATTATCGGTGGAAACATTGGTAAAAATAAAATCACTCCCAATGAAGAGGCCTTCCGTGATTATGAAATTTGTTTTGAAAAACTCTTCCCTTACGTCAATTATTTTGTAGTCAATGTAAGCTCACCAAATACGCCAGGCCTACGTGACCTTCAAGAAAAAGAACCACTTACTCGATTATTACAAGGCATTCAAGTCCTCAATAATAAAAAAGATAAGCCGAAACCTGTTTTGCTCAAAATTGCTCCTGATCTTACGGATGGTCAACTTGATGATATCATTGGCATTGTTCAAGATACCCAAATTGCAGGACTCATTGCGACCAATACCACGATTGATCGATCGAACCTACAAACATCAAAAGAGCAAATTGATAAAATTGGCAATGGAGGATTAAGTGGAAAACCATTAACGCAACGATCGACAGAAGTAATTCGATATCTTCACCAAAAATCAAAGGGTGCATTTCCAATCATTGCGGTAGGTGGAATCCACTCTCCTCAAACCGCTTGGGAAAAATTGGAGGCTGGTGCTTCCTTAATTCAAATTTACACGGGACTCGTATACGAAGGGCCTTTCTTAATTAAGAAAATCAACAAATACATTTTAGAGAAAAAAAAATATAAAGAAAATTCAAAAAAATAAGCGATTTTGAAACTTAGGTTTGGTTTTTGCAGTTGTATGTTATAGAAGTGTTAACATACTAAAATTCATTCAAGACCATGCTTATTATTATAATCCTATATCTTTTGTTTGCCTTAAGTTTCACCAACATCATGTCGGAGGAAGGTAGCAATTTTTATAAGGATGGGCAATTTTGGTTGACCTTAGCTTCTTTCCTTCTCCTTCTCGGCATCACGGCTACTTCTATATAGGCCACTATCATTTAAAATACTTACATAAAACAAATGGCTCTTTTATTTTTTGGGCGGCTACTTTTTTGATGCTCAAAAAAGCACCAGGCTATCCACTCTTACTACTTCCTAACGTCAGTAGTACCGTTTCTATCCTTGCCGCAGTTTTCAGCGCCCCGTATTTCAGAAGACGAAATGATTTAGAACCTTTAAAGAAAAAGATATAATGCTTACCGCTACTTAATCACCTTTAAGCTTAAATCCAAGCTTTCGTAAGAATGGGTCAAAGCACCCACAGAAATATATTCTACTCCAGTTTTAGACACCGCACCTACCGTTTTTATATTTATTCCACCAGAAGCTTCTGTTTCAAATTTTCCATTAATAATCCGTACAGCTTCTTCAAGAATAGGCAACTCAAAATTATCCAACATAATTCGAGTAACTTGGCCAATTTCCAATACTTCGTACAACTCCACCAAATTTCGAACTTCTACCGTGATACTCAATGATTGGTTGGTTTTCTTATTATAATCATTGGCACGTTGTATAGCTTGCTGAATTCCACCACAAGCATCAATATGATTATCCTTAATCATTATCCAATCATATAAACCGAAACGATAGTTGGTTCCGCCACCAATAAATACCGCCCATTTTTCCAAAAATCGAATGAGAGGAGTTGTTTTCCGAGTATCTAATATTTTTACATCCGTTCCTTCTATTTCAGAAATGAATTGATCCGTCATACTTGCAATACCACTCATACGCTGCATCGCATTTAATACCAGCCGCTCAGCTTTCAACAAGGCTTGACTATTACATTCTACTTCAAACACAATTTGTCCTTCTTCTACATGCTGTCCATCTTTGATAAATACTTCCATTTTATGTGTAGGATCTACATGACTAAAGATAGCTTGAGCCAATTCTACTCCAGCAATGACGCCAAAATCTTTTACCAATAATTTCGCTTTATTACGCGCATTAGGATCAATACAAGCCAAGGAAGTTTGATCACCATGCCGTACATCTTCTTCTAAAGCTTTAACAATAAATGCTTCAATTTGTCCTTCTTCTAAAAATGGGTAATTCATAAAAAATAGTATTTAGTGAGCGTGTTCAAAATCAATGCAAAAAAACAGAATAATCCGCTGCTTTCCAAATTACAACCCTAGTACAATAAAAAAAGCGTCCCTAAAAGGGACGCTTTCATTTTGAATTAACAAAATAACACCAATCAATTATTCTTCTTCGATACTTAATTCTTTGATCAAGAATTTACCGTTTTCTTCTTTCATGTAAAGACAAACTCTAAATTGCGCTCCATTTGTTATCAGATTTCCAATACTGTAGTGTAAACTTTTGTTATTGGTTCCCTGGTGCATGAGTTTAAATGACCGTGGAGGATGTTTCGCAAAAAACTCCTTGATAACCTGTACTGCTTGCGCTTTGCTGTATACTCCATCATCGTCCAAGATAGTTACTTCGACATCTTTGTCAAGGTATTCTGCCAAGGTAGATACATCTCCACCATTCAACGCTTTGGTAATTGCTGAGAAATCAGGTGGTGATGCTAAAGCCAGCATCGGGGCAAACAATAAGATGAAAAATAGATTTTTCATAATTTTAACAGTTTTTTAATAATTAAAAACGAATTCTGTGCCAAACTTTAATTAAAACTCGACAAAACCTACAAAATACTGATAATCAACAATATATTACTTTGAAAAATATAAAGAAAATAAGCACTTTACCTTTCAATCAATAGAATAACGACCAAAGTTAAAATTTGTAACCAAACAAAATTAGTAGAAAGAGATTTTATTTTAATCTCTTGAATTACTTAAATATAAGAAATAATTTAATTTTGCCTTGTGAAAAAAACAAATAAAGTACTATTAGCTATTCTTGATGGCTGGGGAAAAGGTAAAGCTTCTGCAAAAAATGCGATTCACTTGGCAAAGACGCCTAATGTCGATCGATGGTATACACAGTATCCAAATGCCAATTTGATCACTTTTGGCCCAGAAGTCGGCCTCCCAATTGGCCAAATGGGAAATTCAGAAGTCGGACATCTAAATATCGGTGCGGGAAGAATTGTCCATCAAGACCTTATGCGCATCACCAATGCAGCTAAAACCGAAGAATTAGCCCAAAACAAGGTATTAAAACAAGCTTTAAATAAAGCCAAACAAGAAAATAAAAAATTACATTTCATCGGATTAGTATCGGATGGAGGTGTGCATTCGCATATCAATCATCTTAAAGCATTAATAAAAATTGCGGCTGGTTATGATATTCCTCAAATCTTAGTACATGCCTTTTTAGATGGTAGAGATACTAGTCCAACTAGTGGAGTAAATTATTTAAAAGATCTACAAGGCACTTTAAATCAATATGGAGCTACTTTAAGCAGTATTATTGGGCGATTTTATGCCATGGACCGAGATAAGCGTTGGGAAAGGGTAAAGCTTGCATATGATATGCTATTGGAAGGTAAAGGTAACTTTTCAAATGATTTAATTCATTCCCTCCAAACAGCCTATGAAGATAAAATCACTGACGAATTTATCATGCCTACAGTGTATTCTGAAGATGGGATTACTCCCTTTGCTACTATCAGCCCAGAAGATGTCGTTATTTGTTTCAATTTTAGAACCGATCGTTGTCGTGAAATCACTACTGTGCTTACCCAACAAGATATGGAGGAATTTGAAATGAAAACAATTCCGCTGCACTATGTTACCATGACCCGATATGATGAAAATTTTAAAGACATTCCTGTATTATTTGAGAAAGACAATCTAGTAAATACACTTGGAGAAGTATTGGCCCAACATAACAAAACACAATTACGCATCGCTGAATCTGAAAAATATCCACATGTAAGTTTTTTCTTTTCTGGAGGTAGAGAAGAAGCATTTAAAGGAGAATCTCGAATACTAATACCTTCACCAAAGGTCAAAACCTACGATCTAAAACCTGAGATGAGCGCTTATGAAGTCACTCAATCTGCCATTGACTTTATTGAATCTAATCAACCCGATTTTATTTGTTTGAATTTCGCAAATCCTGATATGGTAGGACATACAGGAGTATTATCCGCTGCTATTCAAGCCATTGAAACAATAGATGATTGTATTGGAAAACTCATTGAATTTGCATTAGAGAATGATTATCAATCCATCGTTATTGCAGATCATGGTAATGCGGATATTCTCATCAATGAAGATGGAAGTCCACATACGGCACACACTACCAATTTAGTACCTTGCTTCTTTATCGGAAAAGACATTGAAGGATGGCTTATTAAAGATGGGAAATTAGGCGATATTGCGCCAACGATTTTAAACCTACTGCAACTTCCATTACCAAAAGAAATGACTGGCATCAATTTATTGACCGCCCCAAATTAAGCCTATGCAACGATTGATACTTTTTTTCTTTTTCGGATTCAACCTCTTTATTTTATCTTGCCAAAGCAATATAGATAAAGGCGCCGTCTTACCAAGTACGTTTTTTGATATTACCCAATATCTCCATCAAGAAATTGAGATCCATCAAAAAAGTTCCATACTTAAAACAGTTGCTTTCAATCATCAGGAAGAAACAAAAAAGATAACTTCATTTGATTTACGTTCCGATTTAACTCCTTTTTTCAAGAGTAATATTAATAGAGTAAATTGGTATGATAAGTATCAAGTGGATACAATGAAGACTAATACGACTAATTCCTTTCAGATCACTTATACTTCCTTAGATAGAAAATTACGCACTGATCAAATGATTATTAAAATTACTAATGGGGAAGTACAAAGTCTTGAGATCCATAATTCTACAAAAAATTTGTTTATGAATTTGGAGGAAGTACTAATTTATGAACAAGGCATGAAATATTCCTTATTAAATAAGCAAAAAATAATCGGAAACAAACCTCAGGTTTTTAAGATGACTGTCCAACCTACTGATTAAAACTATCTTCTATTCATCGAAATCTAATCTAGATTTTAAAGTATACCGAACTATTGATAATATGGGATAGTTCTATGGAGATCATAGGACTGTTTTGGCTGGCCAATTCCTAAACTTAGGAAATATGTAAAATATTTGCATAAAAAAAAGGTCTGAGTAAAAACTCAGACCTTTAAATTAGATTGG
>JAHDCJ010000076.1:0-3793 GCA_020629935.1 Saprospiraceae bacterium
TTGTAAAAAAATGAAAGATTAAAAATTTTGAAGATTAAGCTATAGCTGGATTACAGCCCTATATTCGATCTTTGGTTTGCTCTTTTGATCTTAAAGAGCAAAAATGACTTGCTCTTTTTTTTGCTCTTTCGATCTTAAAGATCAAAAAAGAGAAAATAAACTTCATAATTTTGAAACATTAAAAATTTAAAAGAGTAAACTAAACTAATTGCGAAATTAAAATATTAAAAAAACAAAAATCAAATTATTTTTTTATACCTTTGTTTTGCAAACATTTAACTATTAATTTTTTACATCTAAAATTAAACCTAAAATTTAATCATTATGAGTAAACTTGATGATGCTTTAGAATTGTACGAAGCTAACATGAAAGAAAAACTTAACATGCGAAAAGTCGATGCTGAACTTTTGCGTGGAGTTGCTAAATCATTAGGACCATCTATCTACAAAAAAGATGCTTCTTTAGTAGCATGTTCTGATCCTAAAGAATTAGATAAGATCAAAAATAACTTTCTTATCAAAAAACTTGGACTTGATGACTCTCCAAAATTAGACAAAGCCATTATGGGCGTTTGTGAAAAAATGGGTAAGTCAAATAGAAGAAAATACCGTCCAATCTTTTACTATCTTTTAGTTAAGAAGTTTAAGATGGAAGACAATTTTAAAAAGTAATTGAAAAGGGGCTGTAAAGCCCCTTTTTTTATACCATGCTTTTATCTTTTAAAGACTAAGTGCCAATCTAACTCCACCTCTCTAGCAATCGCATAATCATTGTCTTTCATTGCTGGATCTTTTGGATCATTATAGTTTATTCCAAATGCCGTACGATCAAAAAAGAGCAATCCGTGAAGTATCCACTCCTTCTTTCTTTTAAACATTTCGATTTCTACATCTAATATCATTTTCTCTTCTTTTATAGTGAAATAACCTTTAATCATTTGCTTGCCTTTTTTAAGCGTAAATGATTCCGCAATTTCAAAATAAGCTCTCGGATATTTCTTTACATCAAAAAAATCTTCATTCCTTAAGTGAGATTTTAGATTTTTATTTTCGGCATCTAGGGTTTTCATATCTACAATAACAGTAGCTGAGGTTACTTCTTTATCTTCAATTTGAAGCTGCCCACTTTTAGCTTCTAATGTTCCAGATAGAGCAAAAGTGTTGAATGCCGCTTTACCTGTCCAATTCATTTTACTTTGTTTGGTATCTAAAGAATAACTTTGTCCAATGAGCAAAGTCCCTAAACAAAAAATACTAATGGTAAACGTAACTAATCTTTTCATTCGTTTCTATTTATTTAGTCTCTGAATATAATTGATCTTTTGTATCTAATTTTCCAATGCCAAAAACGGTTTTACCATCTTTGGTTTTTCCAATCACATACCACATCGCCCAACCACCAAAAATTCGATCTTGAGCGCGCCAATTTTTTACGAAAGTATAAGGCTCTCCTGCTTTCATTTTTCCTTTGGGTACACGATACAGTTTTGAAAATTGTTTTGCATTATAAGTGATCCTTAAATTCCATTGATCATTATAATAAATATAGGCACCACCTTCTAAAATTTCAATAGCTTCAAAAGGAGAAAAAATAGCGGTGTTATGCTTCCAGAAATATTCATTAGGTCGATCTTCATCTGTACTTGCATACACTGGAGATGGAAAATGGTTGACCATTATAATTTGTTCTAAACCATCAAATTTTTCTGGCAACTTAGTAGTCAATGGATCTTGTCCAAATCCATTGGTAGTCGAAAATAAGATAAGAGTAAAAAGTAGGGTATATATTTTAAACATAATGTGTCTTTCAAAGTAAACATCAATTTTGTCTAAAATGTTTATCCAACATTATTCACTAAATGCAACCTTTATTCCTAATATGACAAATAATGCCCCTGCAAATTTGTTTAAATAAAATCCTACAGAAGAATCTCCTTGAAATTTAGCAGTCATTTTTGCAGCAAATATTCCTAAAAATAGACAGTACAGCGTACCAAAAAATGTAAAGGTAGAACCTAAGACTAAAAATGAAATGACTTGATTGGAGTAGTTAGGGTCAATAAACTGAGGTAAAAAAGCTAGATAGAATAATGCTATTTTAGGATTTAATACATTGGTTAGCACACCAGATAAAAAGACATTCTTACTTCTGTCTTTCATTGGAGAACTTAGCTCTTTATTATTTGGCTTTCTTTTTTCTAATAAAGATTGGATACCTAAATAAACCAAATAAATTGCACCCACATATTTTACCACACTAAATGCAAAAGCAGATTCTGCCAAAATAACTGATAATCCTAGCGCTGCAAAGAGCGTATGAAGAAAGGAACCAGTTCCAATGCCTAAAGCAGACAAAATACCTGCTTTTTTTCCTTCTGACATACTCTTACCTAAAATATAAAAGGTGTCGGTCCCAGGCATTAAAATTAGAAATAGGGCTGTAATTGCAAAAGCTTCAAAATTAATGATACCAAACATAAGCTATGATTTAAATGAATAAATTTAATTTCTAATTCAAAGTTAATCGCTTTGCTGGTATGTGTATAGTGCCAGTTTGTGATTTTTGAGTAGACCAGTTGGTTTTAGGTATCCATGCTTTATAAAATTGAAAGTTGTTTCAGCCCACAAATATTATTAGAAAATAAATGGATGAGGGTTATAATTAATCCACGACTTTTTGTACTTTAGATAACCCACCTATCTATTATTATAATAAATACATAATTTCTAGATTAAGTATATACTTTGTCTAGAACATTTTTATTACTTTTTTAACTGCGAAGAGCAATTTATTAGTAGAAACATTTTTGTATAAATTTTAATAAGTTTGTTGACAACACATGGAAGTAAAGAAATAATCAATAAAATATAGGGTGTAGTATTATGGAAGCATTTAACACGTCCCAGTGATCCACATTTTTCTACCAATGAAGCCTTTTACGAACTGGTATTTATCTAGAACAATCCGAAAATATAGATACTGGTAGCACCCAGCTTTGCTATTTAAAAATGACTGATTGAATAACCGCTTCGGTCTACGCAAGGTGAAGGAGTATGCATTTGCATACTCCTTTTTTATTTTACTTCTAAAAATGAAACCGTATTTATTCGTACTTCTTCGAAATAAAAAAAGAGCAATCCGAATTACTTCTTGGAATGCTCTTTTTTTTAAATATTTTATAAAGAATTAATTACGTTTTCTACGTTCCTTTTTGTCTTTACTTCTTTTCTTTCTAGACTCTTTCATTGGCCCACTTTTTTTCTTCTTCATTTTCTTTTCTTCCCCTTCAGCTCTGTACACAGATTGAGAAACTTCCACCATTAAATCTACGCCTTCAAACTTTTTGTTATTTAAAGAATCAATTAAAGGTTTGCTTACCTTACTGTCAATTTCAAAGAAACTGAATTTTTTAAGAATTTCAATCTTCCCAATAACTGCATCACCTGAATCTAATCCATTATTTATTAAGCCAATCAATCGCCCAGGATTAAGATCATTTTTTGTACCTACATTGATATATAAACGAGTAAGGTCTGCATTCGAACTTCGATTGTCTCTCCGTTTGCTTTCTTTAGCATCTCGATCTCGTCTATCGTCTCTTCGATCTCTGCGATCCCCTCTATCTCTTCGGTCTCTTCGGTCGTTTCGATCACGTCGATCATCTCTTCGATCGCTTCGATCATCTCTTCGACTACTCCCATTATAATTAATATCTCTAGAATTTTTATAGTAGGTCAAGAAGCGATTAAATTCGGTAGAGACAAAATGTTTAATCAAGGTCTCTCTATCTAG
>JAHDCJ010000076.1:3893-13761 GCA_020629935.1 Saprospiraceae bacterium
ATGAGCTTTTTTCTCCGAATGAGATCGGTTGCTCGACCAGGAGTAGCTACTACTATTTGCGCTCTTTTCTTTAGCTGCTTAATTTGAGTATCAATACTTGCTCCTCCATAAACTGGAACAATCTCCATGTTCTTAGTATACTTCGCATAACTTTTTAAGTCACGCGTAATTTGAAGACAAAGTTCTCTAGTTGGACACAATACAATAGTTTGTGTTTTTTTGTTTTCAATATCTGTTCGTTGTAAGGCTGGAAGCCCAAAAGCAGCCGTTTTCCCAGTTCCAGTTTGAGATAAAGCTACGACATCTTGATCTGATTCCAACAACAATGGAATCGTTTTTATTTGGATAGGTGTTGGTGTCTCAAAACCCAATTCTTCTATGGCTTTAAGTAAATCTTCATTTAATCCAGTATCCGCAAAGGTTGACATAAATATATTTTTAATTTAGCTGCAAAGGTCTACTTTTTATTTGATCTATTTCTTTTATTTACAGTTTCTTTTTGGTAAATATACAAGTCGCTGATTATTAATGGATTGTAGTTGGTGTTTTAATGCGAGATTGCTGTTTAATAACAGTATTTCTTTCCCGATTTGATTTTTGGGTAAAATTGTTATTTATCATTCGTATTTTTTGAAACGGAATAAAAAAGTCCAAATTCTTTCTTTTTGCTTTTGTTTTAGGATAAATAAGGAACCTCATTAGTCGAACTCCTAAAAAGAAATAACTCCAATTATTTACAATAATTTCTATCTTCAGTAACCAAATAAACTTAAGCTATTTGCAAGGAGGTACTTATTTTTTGAAAATTGGTGATTTTACAGAACGGTTTCTAAAATGGTGATTTTATTATCGGAGATATAGAATGTTTTTTTTACAAAAATGAATTTCTAAGTCTCCGTAGGACTAAATTTGACTCATTCTTTAGTAAGTACGATATTTTCCTTTGTTATTTTAAACATAATATCAGAAAGCTCCTTGAGTGCTAGATAATCTTCTGGTGAAATCATATCTTGATTGATCTTGTAAGTATGATAGATGGATAATTTTTGATCCGCAAATTTGACTTCATAAGAAAAATTGCCTTGATTATTAGGTAAAGCCGCTAATATCTTTTTGGGAGCTGATTCGAGTTGATAACCGTCAGGGATATTAATAATAGCTATGTTTTTTTCATCTATAGTGGATGAGAAAAAGACGGGGTAGTTTCTTTTTTCGGCTTTAAATTTATTCTCTTCATGACCAAAATGAAGAGTGGCTTTAATAAAGAGTTTGCTTCCTATTTTTTTACATGAAGTCACAATTTTGGCATCTGATTTTACAATGGCCGACTTGTTGATGTCGTCTAAATTTTTGTTTTCAATTAAAGTAAACTGATTGTTCAAATGAATATCTTCTTTTTGCTCTTCCTCATTTTCTTCTTCCTTTTCCTTTTCCTCTTCCTCTTCTGCATCATAATTAGCATCTTGCGCCCGATAAATTGTTCCTGCAAAATCAGATAATCTTTGTTGTTCTATTCCCTCTAAAATATTTTCCTCCTCATTATAATCTAGCTGATAAATTGTTTGAGATTTATTATTATTTGGATTGTTAATCATATAAATTTCTGCTGTCTTTTCTTTAATCAACACCCCATTAATATTAATGGAACTCGTCATTAATTGTCCAATAGGAATAAGGTCTATTCGACTGTCTAATAGGATGTCTCCTTCACTAGTAGATAAGTGAGCAATCACATGGTTTATCTCTGTAACACTAGGAAATGCTACATTTAGCAATCCTCGATGTCTTAGTTTTACCAAAAGTGGATTGGCATTGATACCTGATTTTTGAAGGAGATGAATCAATAAGAGGTTAAGGTCTCCACTGGAACCCGACTTATTATTAATTAAAGATTTAAATCCTTTAGTGGTCCGATAGCTATAGTATTTATTCCACGTGAAATCCTCTTTTACGTAATCATATAAAAAAGAAATTCTTTCTTTCTCTTCAAGTAATTTTGCTTGATTAATGATTGGTTCAAGGTCCTTATAATTTTTAATTAAAACTTTCCCAAAGGATTCATCATAGTATAAGTTTTCCGCAATATCATTCCAGCTTTTGGAGTAATTTTCAGTTGGCCTTCCGGGTAATTCTATACTGTGTATTTCATATTTTATACCGCTTCGATAATCATTTTCATGAAGTACAAATTCATCCTTTACTATAGGTTGGGTTTGCCTAGCTTCAAAAATGTATTGTTGATGAGGTAGGCCATTAATGCTCAATTCTTTTTGGCTAATATCTACATCTACAAAGCCCGAAGTAATAGGAGTATAATTAATAAATTTTGGTGCATTAATTTTTAATTTTGAATATTCAGTAGGAATATAATCTTGAAAATACCATTTAGGAATAGTATAATAAAAAGGACTTTCCTTTTGATATTTTATCTCAATAACGGCACCTGGTTTTACATTGGGGATAGCTACTTTTTTTAATTTTAAATAATTATGTACTTCTTCTACAAAAATGTCTTTTTTTTCCAAAGTAGTTTTCACCACTTCTCCATTTTCTAAATTACTTACCACTGCTTTTAGATTTCGAATTTTTTCTTCATTTCCTTGGCTGATTCGAATGGGAAGTTCTAAATCTCCGTATTTTTCACCTTCCTCTTTATAAATTTTTATTTGATAATAATAGTAAGTGTCCATAATTAACCCTTTTACATCATCAAAGAAAAATTTAACCTCTGCGGATTGGTTAATATGTGCAGCTATAGCATCGGGTACTGTTGGATGATTTTTTTGTTGAAGAAGATCCATAGGAATATTCCCTAGTTTTTGGCTGGCAGCATTTAAACTAAGGAGTATGCTTAAGATAAAGTAAATGAGTCTGTGGATTATTTTCATTATTTATGGTTTTTTTTGAATCATTAATTGACCCCGTTCTATTTTTAATGCTTGATCTAAGAACAGTTTTATTTCTTGATATTTGTCATGTGGAAATGTACCACCTAAAGCGATAAATTTTCGTTGAATTATGATTTGATTATCCGCTGTTTGATTTACCTCAATATGATAAGTTCCGTAGGCAGTTTTTAATGTTTGATTCGGAGGATCTAATAATTGATACCCAATAGGTACGGTCAGGGTTGTGGTAGATTCATATTGATAATCTCTAGGAAAGAAAATAGGATACTTTCTTTCTTTTATTTTTGGTAAAAAGGGAATGTCAAAAGCTTGTAGACTGATTGGAATGAATTGATAAATACCTCCGTGCTCAATATAATCAGAAAAACTAAAGGTTAATTTTTCGATCGTTATCCGTTTGGCTTCTTCGTATTGAGTATTTCTTTTTTTGAGCGTGAAATTATTTAAATGACTAAAATTTTCCTTTTTTAAATACTTAGAATATTCAATATCTGATTTATTTTTCAGGTATAAAATCTTATCCATGAAGTTTCCAAAATGCTTCTGCTTTATGTCGACTAAAATTTCTTGATCAGGGGTAGAAAGATCAAGCTTAATTTCTTCCACCATTTTATTTTGATCACTACTTAGACGAGGGGTACGAATAAAAGTACTTTTGTCTTTATTAATTAATACCGCATTGCGATTATCTGAAAAAGTCCCTAGATGATTAAAAGGATTATCATTAGAGGTACAATCGAGCCAAATAGATTCATTTTCTAAAGGAATATGTAAAATAGCATGATTGCCTGGAATGGTATTAGGAAAATCTTTAAACATGTCAATTGGGTCCTCAGAACCTGCATGTAGAATAGCATAGTCCGCAGGTATGTCATAGACCTCTAATAAAGACTTCATATAGAAAGTAAGCGCTTTGCAATCTCCATATTTTACTTCATGTACTTTTTTTGCGGAAAGAGGATTCAACCCGCCTTCATCTAGTGAAATTAAAACGTAGCGGGTATTTTCTTGTACATATTTATATAATTTTTTTGCAATAGTTCGAGGACTATCATCGGTAGATATAATGGTAGCGAATTCTTGTTTGATTTTAATCGGATCGAGCACTTCTTTTTTATCTAAAAAGCTATTATACATCCATTGACCAAATTCATCCCAGTTTGTATTTTGTCCTTTATATCCTTCAAATTGATATTGCTCTGGACTAAAAAATACATAGGGTAAAAGGTGTAAACTTGGAGGAGAAAAAGGCTCCATACGGATTGCTTTTTGGTTTACCATTTTGAAATGATTGGGCTTTGCATCTATCGATGGAAAATGGGATAGATTCATTTCTTTGGTACGAACGGGAATGTCACTGTGAAGAATATATTCACTTTCTAATACCGCTACGTTTTCTTCAAAAATGGGTTGCCAAGTGGGTAAGAGTAAGGTGTTTTTTGATTTTTTAGTGTATTTGTATGAAATTGTTATTGGATAAGAAGATGGGGTAGATTGCCAATGTTTTATACGTTGGTCAGTGATTAAAGAAATACCATCATAGGCAATATAATCTTCAATTTCCTTTGGTTTTATTTTTTGAATTAAAAAGCCATTTTGATTATAAATTTGGATTTCGATTTGATCAACAAATTCAGTACCTTCTTTGTATAAGACTTGAAATTTAAAGAGATGACTTGCCTTTTTATTTAATAGCGTAATTGCCTTTTCAACTTCCATTTCATATTGGCCAGCACTTTTAAGATGGACTTTTTTAAAGTCTTTAAGGATTACTGCATTCGCCTTTTCCTTCAATGCTTCATCCATCATTTTGCCTGGGTAGAATTGGCCAAACAAGGAGTTGGTTGATAAAAAAAATACGAGTACCCACAATGGGATATTTAAAAAATACATTGGAAGTATTTTAGTTAATTAATCTAAAATTAGTTGTTGTTGAGTAACTGGAAATTGCGGTTTATTGCAAAAAAAACGGAAATGATACGTTAAAGTATTTATTTTTTGATAAAAAAACAAATTTATTCGATCAATGCTTAAGATTTTCTTTAATTAATATTCCAAAATGAGCATAGCTTCAAGAATACAAAAACTAAAAATGAGCATATATTTTTGAATGATTCATATTAAATCAATCTTTTTAAAACAATATGAAGACTTGGTTGTTGTAAAAAAATGAAGAAAATATTATCTCCAATATTGAAAAACTTCTTTGATAAAAAAGGGAATATTATTAATATTGCGTAGAATTTTAAACTAAAAAACTAAAAATGAACAGTCAAGAAAGTTTAGCAAGATTAAAAGACGGAAATGCACGTTTTGTAGAAGATAAATTAGATGGAAAATTACAAGATAGTGCCCGTAGAAATGATCTAGTAGGAGGTCAACAACCTTATGCAATTATTTTGAGTTGTGCGGATAGTAGAGTAGTACCAGAACTCGCTTTTGATGCAGGTTTAGGAGAACTTTTTGTAGTACGGGTTGCTGGAAATGTAGCAAATAATTCTTCAATTGCAAGTATGGAATATGCCGTAGCACATTGTGGCTCTAAATTAGTCGTTGTACTTGGACATCAAAGTTGTGGTGCAGTTACTGCAGCAATGAATGGTGGAGACAACGGCCATAATTTAAATCATTTGTTATCGCATATCACTCCAGCATTAGCTGCATGTGCTAAAGATGCTTCAGTAACTGAAGTAGTAAAGAAAAATGCAGAATTGACCGTTAAAGAAATTTGCAATCGGTCCTCAATTATCAAAAATGCTGTAGATTCAGGAGATGTAAAAGTAGTTCCTGCTTACTATAATTTAGACTCTGGAAAGGTTGACTTTTTAGATTAAAAAAATCTATCTTAAATATAAAAGCCATCTCTAATTTTTACCAATTGGAGGTGGCTTTTTTATGCTTTATCTACTCGTTTACATCGTAGGTCAATTAAGCATCTAACAACCAAGTTTTGATTTTATCATAAGTTTCTGGATGACTCAATAAATCCAAATGGTTTTGTTCATAGGCGATCCAAATATTTTCCTCTTTAAACGTTAGGGTTTTATAAGATTTTTTGTGTTTTCCTAAAGCACTATTTACATGTACTAATCCATCGCCAATTAGAGAGGAAGATTTTAGATTGTTATGTTTTCCTAGGACTGCAGCAATGGCAAAACATTCAATTCCTTGGGGTAAAGGGATGTCTTTTCGTTGATCATGTATATTTTTAAATCGATCTTCATTTTGCCAATCTTCATCAATGAGATTACCAAATCTTAAATCTGTAACTCCTGCACTTCTAATTTTTCCTAATCGTGCAAAAGGCTTAGCATAAGGAATAGCTTCTAAAATATGGTCTAAATAATTGCCCAACCGCTCTAATGGAGCACCATGATGCGGACTCCCCAAAAATACCATTTTCTTAACTAAACTAGGCCATGTTTTTTGATCTGTTTGGCCATAATAACAAGCACTTCGACTCACTAAACCGCCCATGCTATGCGCAATGATCTTAATAGATTTTATTTGCACAGGCCATTGTTGAACGAGCCTTTCCAATAGGAGATTCAATGCTTTCCCATTGGTGGAAATATGTCGACCCGTATTATAATGTAAATATAAGACCGTCGAATTTAAGTCCTTGCTGATGGCTTTTCCATGATTATGCTCCTTTCGAGTCCATTGTAGATCGTTCATGCAAGAACCATGAATCATAAGAATTAGGTTTCCAGTAATATGATTTAAAGAGGCAAAAGGGGATTCGGCCTCTAAATCCAATGATTCTTCTTGATGCTTTAATTGCATTTCAATCTTTAAAGGATTATTCGTTTTGTCTAAATAATCTCCAATTACTCCATTCAAAACCGCACGGATAGTCTCTTGCTCTATAGAAGTTCCTTTTTCACGAATCATTGGGTGGAGCGGAGAAAGAATTTTATCTAATCCATTCCCTATTTGTTTTGTACTCCATTTGATATTATGATAAGTAAAACTCGCTATTTTTGAAAGTAAATGTTGAATGGGTGTGCTCGGTAAAAAGGGTGGATATAAAATACGTTGATGCATGGCCTCTACTAAAGCGGTTATCCCAATCGTAGCATCGGTGATTAGCCGAACTAAGCCTTGTATATCACTGTCTTTATTTGTTTTGTTTGACATAAGAAAATATTAGAAATGTACACCTTTTAACTGCGTCATTTTAACTTTTTGACCTGATAAACCCCAAGTTCCAATTTGCTCTTCTTTTTCTGTATCACTTGCATCATAAGCTAAATGGACGGTATAAACGCCTTGAATATCTAGATTCAAATGAAGGTCAATTTCTTGTTGGGAAGGAATAACGGTCTCATTAAAAAGAAAGATGTATAGGTGATTTTCATCTTTATTTTCCTTGCTTAAAATTAAACTCTTGTTGGTTTCGATACATGTTAAAACCTCTTTGTTTTGATTTACCCAAAGGGAGCCATTTTGATTAGGTAAATCCCAAGATAAAGTGGCTATACGCTGAATAAAATCACTTTTGGTATTATGAAACTTCAAACTATGATCATGCTTGTTTTTGAAACGCAAAATGATTTGATCCTCTTTATTTTTCTTAACCATTACTAAATTGGTTTCCTCGTTTTGTGTCTGGAAATAATTCATTTCTTGATCCATCTTTTGTATACAATTGGGTGAATCTAACGAAATAGTCAGTTGTTTTGGAGATGCACACGAGAGACAAATAAGACAGAAAAACAAACATGAAATTTGAGTTGTTGACATAATTTTTTTTAACGTAAAAAAGGAATAGAATCTTACACAAGATATGAATTTTCAATGAATGCCATTTTTCATCAAATATTGAAGTAATTATGTCAGGATCTTCTTCATTTAAATCTTTTTTAAGAGAAATTGTTAGGGTTGTGCTTGGTATTCTAATTGCTTTTATGCTCAATAATTGGAGTGATATAAGAAAAAATAGAAAAGTTAATTCCCTATCGCTTAAAACAAACGGTCGTGGAGTCGATTCTGCAAAAAAGCTTTTAAATAGCCTAAAGTCTGGTGTGAATTAGTCATTTTTAAAAAATATAGGATAATCGTATTTCCGCTTAGCTTAGTCGAAGAAAATTTTAGATTTTAATTGAAATGAATAGATTGAATATATCAATAGACACCAATTTGTCTATTTGTTTATTTTTAATTTAAATCATTTTATTATGGGTTTTACATTGGACAGTGCAAGGAAGAATGCCGAAAATTTAGGTTTTAAAGGGAATAAGAAAGAGCAATTTAATCGCAAAAAGAAGTTGTATTTGAGAAAATCAAAACAACAAAACGATGAAAATGTAAACCTAAAAATCTGGGATGAAAAAGATAAATTGAAGATGATTGACAACGTCAGATCGAAATCAAGAGGAGAGCAATTAGGTTTTCTTATTGTAGCAATTATTCTTATTTCCCTTGTGATGGCAGGAGGCTACAGTTTAATGGTTTATTTATTATCCAATCTATAAGTTACTAAATACATTTTCATATAATATAAAAAAGTAATATATTGTATTAAACTTTTATTATGAAAATGAAACAAATTATCTTGATTTCCCTTTCCTTATTTTGGATAGCTTGTGCCCAAAATAAGGTGAGTGAGTCTAATCAACAAAAGGATGTTACGCCTAATACACCTAAAATCAAACAGGTGAAAAGTATACTAACTTCTGTAGAGTTTTTTGATGATGGAGAATCTAAAAGACCTGCAGAAGTCCTTTATGAAAAGCATTTTGATGAAGAAAATCGATTGATAAAAGAAAGAAGCTATGGTACGATTTCTTCCTATTCCTATAATGAAAACGGTAAAGTAAAGGAAAAAAAAATTGGCAAAGGAAATCGCCGAATAACGTATACCTATGAAGGAAATAAGGAAATAGAACGCTTATTGGAAGGAGATAAAGAAATGTACCAAAAAGTTAAAACCTTTAATGAGCAAGGCCAATTATTGTCTGAACTAAAAGATGGTATTGAAACTACTTATTTCTATGAAAATGATCGTCTAGTTACTAAAGGTGAATATCAAGGCAAGAAACAAATTTCTAAAATTGATTATCAATATGATGAAAATGGTAATCCTCTTATGGAACGTTTGGAAAAGAATAACAAGGAAATTTATACCATAAATAGAACATTTAAAGGCAATCTACTTTTGGAAGAAAAGGAGGTGGGAGAAGATATAAAGAGGACCACACGTATAAAATATAATAAAGAAGGAAAGATACTCAGTAAATTATTGCTTTCCGAAGGAAAAGTTTCAAATGAATATAAGTACTCCTATAATGAACATGGTTTGCTAACAGAAGAATCTTATTTCGCAGATAAACAATTAGAATCAATCAATCGACTATCTTATTTTTACTATGAATAACATGTGAATTATTTTATGTTAAAAATAATGGCTTTATATATAGTTATTAAATGAAATTTGTATTTTTAGATAGATTACATACAAATCTGTTATTTTTTAAATAAAATCCTCTACTTATGAATTACTTACCTCGGCTAAGTATGCTTGGCCTTTTCTGTACCCTTATTTTTGGAGCATGCTCCACTCCTCCGTTAGATCAAGAAGATGTCGCTATGATTGCTATTAATAATGGCAGATATCAAGAAATTGCGGACGTTCAAGATTATCATAATGCGTTAATCCTTGGCACACTTGATTTACTAAACGATCCATTTTTTGTGACTACAGCTATCCGTATTGCTGAACACACTAATACTTTGTCTGAAAATTCAGATTATTATGCGCATTATAATGAATTAGCACCAGCTTTTGCTAAAGAAGGAAGAAATCTTCTAGATGAAATGAAGGCTTCTCTAAAAAAGTACAGTAATGATCAAAAATTGTTGGGCATCCTGAATCAAAATGGATTTTCTTTTTCTGATCATGAATATGATTATCATCCACGGGTTTTTATGCCTAGTTTAGATGAATTATCTTATAA
>JAHDCJ010000076.1:13861-27991 GCA_020629935.1 Saprospiraceae bacterium
AATATGATTATCATCCACGGGTTTTTATGCCTAGTTTAGATGAATTATCTTATAATCAGCCTACGCAAATCGCTCGTTTAATGTTTACTCGCGAAGATGGGTTTACTGCACCTATTTGGACAAAGCACCAAACCAAAAAGGCATATGGTTTAAGCAAAATTGATTCTAGGGAATTGAATAAGTCAGCTATTTGGTTGGTTAATTCAGCTATTTTTAATCGTGCAAAAAATAATGAAGTGGATGGAGTCGCTTTTGAAGGCGGTGGAAAGAAAAAATGTAAAAAGAGTTCAACAACTAATTTTTGTAATCGAACAGGTAGTAAGTGTAAATGTTATTTTACTCCTGATGATGAGCCTCCAAAAGAGGAACGACCTATCATTGAAGATTTTATTGATGGGAAGTTAGGCGATGATTTTTACATCCAAAATTAAATAATAAAAATGCCCGAAATCATTCGATTTCGGGCATTTTATTAAATAGAGTAGTGATCAAATTACATTTGATCTTCTTTATATTTTTTCTGATAATCAGCCCAACTCATACTTTCACGAATATCATCATCGCCTAAATAACGCATGACCATATCAAAAGTTTCTGGTTCTAAGTAGGTCGCCAATCGTTGCATGATTTGGAAATCTTCATTTAAAAAAATGACGGTTGGGAAAGATAATTTACCATCAAGTAATGCTGCAGCTAATTCATGGTAACCTTTTCTGCCTGAAGGAATAAATTTAAAGGTTTTTCCTTGGAACAAAATATCTTCCGTTTGTTCAGCATCTAATTTGATCGGATAATAGTACTTATTTAAATAAGCGACTACTTTAGGATCGCTAAAAGTCGTTTTATCCATTTTTTTGCACCATCCACACCATTCGGTATAGACATCTACAAAGACTTTTCTTCTTTCTTTTTTTGATGCTTCAACTGCTTCTTCCCAGGTATACCATTTAACGGTAGCCTCTTCTACAGGCGGATCGGAAACAGGCATAAAAGCCATAGCAAAAAAAGCAAAAGCAAAAAAAGTAAAACTTGTGAGAGAATTTTTCATATTATGCTTCGAATTTTAATAATTTGAGGACAAATTAACCTTTTATCCTTTTTCTTGTTTACTATAAAGAGAATTTTGTGCCAAAAAATCAGATACAACTAATTAAAGCAATATATTCTTATTATAAGATACTACATTTAGTACATTATTGTTCCAAATTTAACTTTATTTAACAAAGATGAAAATAGCTATTGGTATAGGTGGGGCTTCAGGAGCAATTTATGCAAAAGTCCTTTTAGATAAAATTAACACTTTTTATGATAAATTAGAAAGTGTGGGTGTCGTTATGAGCAAAAATGCTCAATTCAATTGGAAATTAGAGCTTGGCAATGAGTTATATAAATCTTATCCTTTTACTTTTTATGAAAGCCACGATTTTATGGCTCCTTTTGCTTCGGGATCAGCTGGTTATGATGCGCTGATTGTTTGTCCTTGTTCAATGGGAGGGCTAGCAAGAATGGCCAATGGATTCTCAACGAATCTTATGGAACGCGCGGCAGATGTGATGTTGAAAGAACGAAAGAAACTAATCTTAGTAGTTCGAGAAACACCGTATAGTAAAATACATCTAGAAAATATGTTGAAGATCACTGATGCAGGTGGTATTATTTGCCCTGCAAGTCCATCTTTTTATTCTAATCCAAAAGATTTTGAGGCTTTAGTAGCTACTGTTATTGATCGAGTTATCGATTTAATTGGTATCGATCATAATACGTATCGATGGGGAGAAGAATAAGGGGTTAATTTCTCTTTCTCAAATCATAAAATTCACCATATTCTGATCGAATTTGTTGTTGAACTTCTCCCAATCTAAATTTAAATGGCAATCCATTCTTTTGTTCCATTTTAAGCTCCAATTTACAAAATACACCCAACTCTTTGGCTGGTTCCAATTGAATACATGAAGGTTGAATTGTTTTAGAATACCCATCAGAATGAGTAGGAGAGGATATGCTTTGCCAATAAATAGAACTTGTCTTTTTTAAAGAAAAAATAGGGGAGGCTTGCTTTGGAAATTGAATTTGTCCAAAGAGACTTATAGAAAAAAATAAACTACAGAATAGACTGAATGCTTTAGTCATTTTGTGTTTGTTTACTCGCTTTTTTTGATCCTCGATACAAAGCAAAACCATGAAATTTACACTCCAATGGGCCATTGTATAAAGTCCATTTTTTACTCGTTCTTAATCCAATAGATTTCATAGCTTCTTTGTTTGAAGAAATAAACCAAGCATCAAAACCTGTAAATGATTTTTTCAAATGATCTCCAATCTTTTTGTACATGTTGATCATGTTTTGATTGGTTAATCGTTCGCCATAAGGAGGATTAGATATTAATATACCTTCTTCTTTTTTGGGAAAACAATCTGCAAAATCTTTTTTAGAGAGCGTTACTTCTTCTAAACCTGCAGCCATCGCATTTTCTCTTGCCATTTTGATAGACTCTAAGGATTGATCACTTCCTTTTATACCTATTTCAATTTCTTCTACTTGACTTAATGCTTTTTGTCTTAAAGATTCCCATAATTCAATATCAAAATCTTTCCAATTCATAAAACCAAAGTAGGTTCTAAGTAGACCTGGCGCCATTTTCTTGGCAAAAAATCCAGCTTCAATTAATAAGGTTCCTGATCCACACATGGGATCATAAAAATCAGTTCGGCCATTCCATCCAGAAAGTCGAATCATACCTGCGGCTAGTACTTCATTGATTGGTGCTCTGTGATTTCGTACTCGATATCCTCTTTTGTGAAGGGATACACAAGAGCTGTCTAAGGAAAGTGTACAAACATCTCTATTGATATGCAAATTTATTCTAATGTCGGGTTGTTCTTTGTCAATCGAAGGACGTTGACGGTACCGATTTCGAAATTGATCTACAATAGCATCTTTGGTCTTTAATGCGGCGTATTGGGAATGCCTAAAATAGGGTGATCGTACCGTACTATTGATGACAAAAGTACCTTCAGGATCCATATATTTGCTCCAATCCGTTGATTTTACATTTCGATAAAGGGTTTCTTCATCTTGGGCAGTAAAGGTGGCAATAGGTTTGAGTATACTCAAGGCAGTGCTTAAATGAAGATTCGCTTTATAAAGCATTTTTTGATCTCCAGTAAAGGAGACCGATCTTTTACCTTCTTCTACATTTTTTGCCCCTAAATAAATGAGTTCTTTGGCTAATACAGATTCAAGACCTTGAAAAGTTTTGGCTAGGAGTTTCATATGATAAGGTTTAACAACCTAGGAATTTCCCTAGGCCAAAAAATATGGCTAGCCAGACAAGTCCTTTAATAAAAAAGAACATAAAGCCTACAAAGCCAATTCGTTTAAGCCAATTTTTTTTCTCTTCTTCCATTTTCTCTTTTTCTTTTAAAACAAAAGACGGATTCTTTAGTTTAAAATTAGATAAATTAATGTGATATTATTTCAATTTTAAGTTTGAATTACGCCAGGGTTAAATTTAGCAACTGGTGCATTATTGGCCGCCTCAATTCCCATAGAAATTACTTTCCTTGTTTCTAAAGGATCAATGATCGCATCAATCCATAATCTAGAAGCTGCATAATAAGCCTTCGTTTGTCGATCGTATCGATCTTTTATCTCATCAAACATTTTTTTCTCTGTCGCAGGATCAATGGTTTCTCCCTTACGTTTTAGCGAAGCTACTTGAATTTGTAATAAAACCTTTGCCGCTTGCGAACCGCCCATTACCGCAATTTTTGCAGTAGGCCAACCTACTATAAGTCTTGGATCATAGGCTTTTCCACACATCGCATAATTCCCCGCACCATAGGAGTTACCCATGACAATTGTAAATTTAGGTACTGTAGAATTAGATACTGCATTTACCATTTTAGCTCCATCTTTAATAATCCCTCCGTGTTCAGATCGTTTTCCAACCATAAAACCCGTTACATCATGTAAAAAGACTAAAGGAATTTTTTTCTGATTACAATTTAAAATAAAGCGTGTAGCTTTATCGGCAGAATCAGAATAGATGACACCGCCAAATTGCATCTCACCTTTTGCCGTTTTTACAATATTCCGATTATTAGCAACTATTCCTACTGCCCAACCATCAATTCTTGCATAGGCACAAATAATACTTTGTCCATAACCTTTTTTATATTCGGTCAATTTCGAATCATCTACTAATCGTTCTAAAATTTCAATAGAGTCATAGGGTTTCACAGAAGTCTCTGGGAATATGCCATAGATTTCTTTTGGATCTTTAATAGGCGGTTTGGCTTCTTTACGATCAAAACCTGCATTTTCAAAAGTTCCCATTTTATCTACCAAATCTCGAATCGTTTCTAGACAAGTTTTATCATCTGGCATGTTGTAATCGGTAACTCCACTGATATCACATTGGGTTTTTGCACCACCTAATGTTTCTTTATCCACGGTTTCTCCAATTGCTGCCTTTACTAAATAAGGGCCTGCTAAAAAGATAGAACCTGTTCCATCTACAATTAATGCTTCATCAGACATAATTGGTAAATAAGCGCCTCCTGCTACACAACTTCCCATAATTGCCGCAATTTGTGGAACGCCCATACTTGATAGGACGGCATTATTTCTAAAAATTCGACCGAAATGTTCTTTATCAGGGAAGATTTCATCTTGCATTGGGAGAAAAACACCCGCACTATCTACAAGATAAATAATAGGCAAACGATTTTCAATAGCGATTTCTTGGGCTCTTAAATTCTTTTTCCCTGTAATAGGAAACCATGCGCCTGCCTTAACCGTAGCATCATTCGCTACAATAACGCACTGTCGGCCTGCTACATATCCAATGCCTACCACAACTCCACCAGCAGGACAACCTCCATATTCCTTGTACATTTCATAGCCTGCAAAAGCACCCACTTCAAGAAAGTCACTGTCTTTGTCAATTAGATTTCCAATCCGTTCTCGGGCGGTCATTTTTCCTTTCGCCTTTTGCTTTTCAATTTTCTTCTTTCCTCCACCTAAATGTATCTTGTCTAATGTTCTGTTCAATTGAGAAACAGCTAGTTTCATAGCATCCTCATTTTGATTGAACTCAATATCTATTTTATTCTTTTTAGTTGCCATAGCGTATTTGTTGAAATTTTCAAGGCGTGAATTTACGAAAAAAGGCATTGATATTCGCAATCTTTTGAATGTTAAAAGTTAGATAATAATAAAAAAATCAAGGTTATTTATTCTAAATGGCAAAGAATTTTAGTGTACTTTTGTTCTAAATTTGAAACAATTTCAAAATGATATTTTCACGATTAATCTTTTTCCTCGCTTTTTTCTTGTCTTTCCTAAATCTGACAAAGCTATATGCCTTTAGTTTTGAACCTAATGATATCCTTGCGGATCAGGATACTTTATACGCTTGTAAAGATGAAGTAACAGATGTGTTTGTATTTAATAATGATGTAGGTGGGGTCCCAAATGTAAATTACTATTATGTATTTACAGATGATACGGGTATAATACTAAATACCTTGGCTTCTAATAGTTTTGATTTAGATCCTTATCCTGTTGGAGAATATAGAATGTATGGTCTTTCCTATTCTGGAGTTTTAGGCCCACCGTCTACTGGCTTAGATATTACTTTCTTAAATGGATTGCCTAATGTAGATGTTTCAAACAATTTTATTGTTTTGTATTTACAAAATCCTACAATTATTCCAGATGCAGGACTCGATATTTTTGCTTGTGAAGGCGAGGCTATAAATCTTAATGCCAGTTTACCGAGTATGGGTACTTCCACATGGACACAATTGTCAGGAAATCTAGTCGGTATTCAAGATGTCAATAATCCTAACTCTACTATCATTGGAGCAAATGCAGGACTTTATGAATTTATTTGGACGACTACAAATGGCTTATGTACCGTTCAAGATACGGTAAGATTGCAAGTGTATGAATCTCCATCAATCACCACAATGATCACTGAAATTTCTACAGTCGGTGCTTCTGATGGAATGATAGACATTTGTGTGAATGGTGGACTTTTACCATATAATATTTCTTACGCCCCCGTCGCTGGATTATTGACCATAAGTGGAGGAAGTTGTGATGGGAATAACCGTATTGTTAATTTACCACAAGGGTCATATGATATCTATGTAGAAGATGCGAATGGATGTGTAGATACGTTAAAGAATAATGTGATTAATTCGTTTAATTGTGATATTAGTATTTCTAATACTGTTTCCAATGATGCGTTGTGTTTTGGTCAAGCGAATGGATCAATTGATGTAGTTATGAATGGTTCGGGTTCCGCTTATTCTTACTCATTAGATAATGGATCGACTTTTTCAAGCCCAATAAATTCAGCTTCGTTTAACATTGATGGTTTAGCCAATGGAAGTTATAATATTCTTGTTCAGGATAATTTAGGATGTAGTGTAAGCTTTATTGCCACAGTTAATGAACCAGCAGATTTTTTCGTTTTACCAACCGTAGTTTCCAATTCGCTTAATGGAGAAGATGAGGGTTCGATTAGTCTTTGTATCAATGGAGGGACACCTCCGTTAACCGTTTTTTACAATTCTTCAAATAACGGTTCTGGTACTTTTAATGTAATTGCAGGAGCTTGTACTTCAAATTTCAATTTAAGTAATTTGTTTGCCGATAATGTAAATTTAACGATTACCGATGCGAATGGATGTGAAGAAATGAGATCTTTCACGATTACTGAACCTTCTTGTGCAGGGTTTAGTGGTGGAACGCCAATCGTGTCAAATAACTTATGTGCAGGAGACTCATTGGCTTCTGTCCAAACTTTTGCTGCAGGAGGAACACCACCTTATATTCTCGATTTATCACAAGGAGGTAACATCGTGCAATCAATTACTTCCACTTCATCCTCAAATTCATTTTCTAACTTATGGGATGGTAGTTTTGATCTTGTTATTCGAGATCAATTGAATTGTTCTTTATCTTATTCGGTACTTGTTGAAGATCCAATGTCTTTGTCTTTTACGCATAGTATTGTTAACCCATCTGTTGGTGCTTCTGATGGATCAATTTGTGTTTCTTTAAGTGGAGGGACAAGTCCTTATAACTTACTTTCTAGTTGTGGTAATGTGATTGGCGGACCTTCTTTTTCATGCTCGGGAGACTTTGAAGTATTGAATGTAGGAGAAGGTAATTGTTTATTGCAACTTATTGATGCAAATAATTGCGTTTTTGAAGAAACAATAAATATTACGAATGCAAGTTGTGTAGGCTTAGCATTTACACAAATAAGCCCCCAAAGTCCAAATTGTTTTGGAGAAGCAAATGGTCAAATTTTCGTACAAATTACTGGCGGTACTGCACCTTATACTTATTATTTGAATAATGATTTAAGAGGAACTACCAATGCCTTAGATTTTGATTTCTTAAGTTTAACTTCTGGTGCTTATGTTATAAAAATTGTAGATGATAATGGCTGTTCGATAAGTGAGACCTTGACTTTAGGAAGCCCTACCGCAGTTAACACCATTATCAACCTAGAACAAGGTACTTGTATTGATAAAACAGATGGAATATTAACTACTACAACTACTGGAGGTACCTTACCATATATGTATGCTTGGTCTAATGGAGAAATGACTGCTGCTATTTCTAATTTGGGTACAGGGAATTATATACTTACTGTAACAGATCAAAAAGGTTGTAGTCAAATAAGCAATTATGATTTACCTTCTTTTTTTGATGGAAATGTAAATGCAGGAATGGATCAAACTATTTTTGTAGGAGAATTTGCGAATATCGATGCTACCACAAATTTACCAACAGGCTATTCTATTTCTTGGACACCTAGCACAGGATTAAACAATCCAAATATTTTAAATCCAGAAGCTAGTCCAATAACGAATACCCTTTATACCATCGAATTGGTTTCCAACGATGGTTGTATTATTTCAGATGATATAAATATTACGGTAAGCCAAGTAGATCCAGATGTAGCGATTCCAAATGCTTTTTCGCCAAATGGAGATAGCCATAATGATCTTTTTAAACCTTATTTAGTAGGTGCCGTGAATTTAACTATTGTGCAAGTATATAATCGTTGGGGAGAAAAGGTGTATGAAGCAGCTAATGATTCTGGATGGGATGGAAATTATAATGGGCAAGCACAACCTGCTGGAACCTATGTTTACCGTGTCGAATACACGGATACGAATGGAACAAATCAAAGTAAAACAGGAGAATTAACCTTGTTTAGATAATTTAATAAACAATGAAAATAAAAACTTTATTTCTTGTAATCTTGGTTAGTGGTTTGGTTTTTTTTAGTGAAAAAATCAATGCGCAGGATATTCATTATTCGCAATTTCATGCCATGCCTTTATTACAAAACCCTGCATTAACTGGACACATCGCAGGTAAGTTTCGACTGAATTTAATTTATCGAAATCAATGGCTGACAATTAATTCTCCGGGCATTTATAACACGCCTGGATTATCAGGGGATATTAATATACCAAGTGGTGTTTCTAGAAATTCTTGGGGCATGGGATTCTTTATCACTAATGATCAAAGTGCAAGCGGTGCCGTACGTAAAATAAATGGTGGTTTAAGTGGAGCCTACCATTTCAATCTAGATGCTTATGAAAAACATTATTTATCTGTTGGAATTCAAGCAGGAATGATTTATTCTGCTATTGATTTTACAAAGCTAAATTTTGGAAGTCAGTTTAATGGGTTAACCATTGATGAATCATTGCCAAGTTTAGAGAATATTGAAAATGATAGTCAAATTATTCCTGATTTAAAAGCGGGTATTACATGGTCTTCTTATTTCTCAGATCGATTTAATTTAAAAGTTGGTTGGGCTTATTTTAATCTTATTGAACCTAAAGAAGTCTTTTCAATTACGGGCGAATTACCTGCTCGAATGGCTTTTCATGGCGAAATGGAAATAAGTGTTGGGAATAAGATGATGTTGGTTCCTAGATTAAACTATATGATACAAGCTGGAGCATCAAATGCTACAGGACATTTAGTGTGGAAATATGCGATTGGAAGTGAAACCCAAATTGCGATTGGTGGTGGATTGCGAAATGGAGATGCGGTGATTGGTTTGTTGGGTTTTGAAATAAAAGGGATACAAATAAATTTAGGTTATGATCATAATATTTCTGGATTGAACGTAGCGACAAATGGAGTAGGAGCTTTGGAAATAGGTGTTCAGTATACTGGAAAATCAAAACCTAAAGCCGAGGCATACCAACCCGCTATTCGGTTTTATTAATTGTTTATGAATTTGAAAGACATGCGATTTCTAATATTAATATTAAGTATTTTATTCTTAAATAGTTTAGTTGCTCAGCCTGGAAAGGGTAGAGCAAACCCTTCCCAGTTTATTGAAATTGGAGAAACTCTTTTAGCACAAAAGAGCTATTATAATGCAGCTGAATATTTTGAAAAAGCCTTGAAGTTTGGTGGACCCAATATTGGAATCCAATACCGATTGGCTGAAGTATACGTTAAAGCTAGAAACTATAAAGAAGCTGTCCGAAGCTATAAAAAAGTAATGGATTTTAATGATCCAGGTACTGCGTTAAATTATCCAAGGCTCTCTTTTGATTATGCAATGATGCTTAAACAAATAGGGGAATACCAATCCGCTAAAGCATGGTTTAATTCTTTTATTCGAGAATATAAAGGAGATCGACAAGACTATTTTCTAACACGGGCAAATGTAGAATTAGAAGGTTGTGAATTGGCAATAGAAGAAAAAAATAATTTCCAAATTAAAGTAGAACCTTTAAGTGAAGTCATTAATTATAAATATACCAATTATGCGCCTCGACCTATAGGAGAAGACTATATGATTTTCTCTTCTATTCGTTCAAAAAATAAAATTAAAAGCAACCAGAGATATGCTAAATCCTCTATCTATGTTACCCAAAAACAAGATATAGGATGGTCGGAACCTACCGTTTATAAAGGTCCTTTTTTGTCTGATGGAGAACACGTAGGACATGGAGCATTTTCGCCAAATAACAACCGATTTTATTTTACTCGATGTAGTGAAGACTTAAACGGAAAACTTCTTTGCAATATTTATGTGAGCGAACTTATTGAAGAACGTTGGAGTAATCCAATGAGTATTTCTGAAATTAATATTGCGGGTTACCAATCGACTTCTCCTTTTGTTGTACAAGATAAAAGAGGTGCTGAAAAAATCTATTTCAGTTCTAATCGTTTAGGTGGTCAGGGCGGTTTTGATATTTGGACGGTAAGTAGAGACGCAGAAGGGAATTTTAGCCCTGCATTAAATCTTGAAAAGATCAATACTGTAAATGACGAACGTACACCTTTTTATAATACGAAAGAAAATGTGCTCTTTTTTAGTTCGAATGGTTATGCTGGATTTGGAGGTTTAGATATTTTTAAATCTTACTTAACTGATGGACAATGGGGGCTTGTAAAAAACATAGGGAAACCTTTTAATTCTAGTGCAGACGATATGTACTTTATTCAAAATGCAAAAGTTGGTGAAGGTTTTTTAGTTTCTAATAGACCTTCTTCGAATGGCATTGATAGTCCTACGTGTTGTGATCAAATTTATGAATATTTTCCTTACGAAGGCAAAGAAGAACCTATAGTTGATCCGCTAACTAATGAGCCTGTGCTTCTCAAAGGCAATATCTATGGTCCAGAAGGAAATCAAAATGGATCTTTAGGTGGTGTTTGGATTCAATTATTTGAACTAAAAAGTAATGGCGATCTGTTGTGGTTGGATGAAGCGAGTTCGAAAAGTGGAATAGGATATGAGTTTGAAGTAAATTATGGAAGGACGTATGAAATCAAAGTATCTAAGCCTGGTTATTCCACTCGAAGTCATCAAGTAAAAATTAATGAGAGAGAAACATTTATTAAAAATATTGATCTTGAAGGCCAAGGCGTACAATTAATTGGGAGCATTAAAACAGCAAGTCCGCAAGGAATGAAAAGTTTGTCCAATGCATTTTTAAAATTATACACTTTAGACCCAAGCACTGGACAAGAAAAATTTGAACGAACCATAAATGTCGATCCATCAGGAAAATTTAGTCTCTTTTTACCAAGTGGTAAAAACTATCTTATAGAAGCAGAGGCGAATGGATTTTTAAAACAAAACTTGAGAGTAAGTCCAATAGAAGGAAGACTTACC
Organism: Saprospiraceae bacterium; assembly: GCA_020629935.1. Lineage (GTDB taxonomy): Bacteria > Bacteroidota > Bacteroidia > Chitinophagales > Saprospiraceae > JAHDCJ01. Next base: position 25,048 of record JAHDCJ010000076.1, read on the forward strand.
AATCAAAAGAAAGATTTTGTTTTGGAAAAAGTGAATGTAGGAAAAATTACGATGATCGATGATGTCTATTATCTAAATGATGGATATACTTTAGATCGAGAAGGTTATTCAAGATTTAATTCTATTGTGAATAAATTAAAAAAGAACCCTGGATTTAAAATTGAATTGGGCGTTCATACGGATAGTTCAGGTAGTGATGAAGCCAATATTGAGCTTTCGACTAAACAAGGAAATTCGATAAAATCTTATTTCTTAAGTCAAGGTGTTAAAGACCAACAAGTGCGTGTAAAAGCATATGGAGAATCTCAACCAATTGTTCCAAACACCTCTCCAGACAATAGGAGAAAGAATAGAAGAGTAGAAATCAAAACCCTTTAGGCAGTTTTAACCCTAAAAATACCCTCATTATCTAGTTTTTGCCAATTTTTGTCTATCAAAATAGCAACTATTCAGTATTTGTAATTACCTTTGTGTCAACAAATCAAATCAATAAATTTTTTAAAAACTATGTGTAAACAAAACGTTGTATTCTCATTTTTATTTGTCGGATTTATTAGCTTCATGATGTCTTGTGGAGGTGGTGGTTCATCTGCAGCAAGATTAGCTTCTGGTGATACTTTAAATAAAATCCCAGCAGACGCAGTTTCTGTCATGTCTTTCAATCCTCAAAAATTATTAGATAAAGCTGACTGGGAATCAGTAAAGAAAATGGAATTCTTTCAAGATGCATTGAAAGAAGCAAAACAAGACAGTGATTTTGCAGCTCAAGTCATGCAAAACCCTCAAGAGTCTGGTATTAATTTATCAAGTAATGTCTATGTCTTCTCTAAAGTTCAAGGCGATGATATTTTGAATTCAGTTACCGGTATTACAATGACTTTGGCGGATAAAGCTAAATTCGAAAAGATGCTAAAGAGTGGAGCTAAAGAAGGATTTGAAAAGAAAGATGGCTATACGCAATTGTCAAATTCTGAAGGCGTAATCGCTTGGAATGATGAAATGGCATTTATGGGAATGACCACAAATGGAAAGAGAGCTTCTGATGAAGTAGTCGCTTCAGTATTTGCTGGTAAAGGCGAAAACATGTCAAGCAATAAAGAATTGACAAAATTATTAGGCGGAAGCCATGATATGATTTCTTGGGCTAACTTTGATCAATATGCAAAGATGGTTCCTGCAGATGTAAAAATGCAATTAGCTGCTTTTGGAATTGATGAAAAAGACCTAATTGGAAACAAAGCCAACGGTTATGTTGATTTCAATAAAGGAGCAATCAACAGTAAAGGAAATTATGATCTTAAGCCTAATCTTTCTAAAAACTTAAACATCTTTTTTAAAGAAAGTACTTCTGCTGATTTCGCTAAATATGTACCTGGTGAAAACTTAACGTCTTATATGACTTTCGCTATGGACATTAAAGGAACAAAGAAATTCTTAGAAGATAATGGAATGCTAGGATTAGCTAATATGGGTTTAATGTCAGCTGGAATTACAGTTGATGATTTAGCGGCTAGTTTTGGTGGAGACATTATGGTAGCTACTACTTTAGGTGCTGACGGTAAAACTCCAGAAATGGTTTTTGCTACAGATATTAAAGACAAAAAAGTAATCAATAAGTTTCTGGAAATGGGTCGCCAAATGGGTGGTCTTAAAGCAGAAGGTGATAATCTTTACTCTTTGCCAAACACGAAAGGAATGATGGAAGAAATGGTGAAAGAATTCTCTCGTGAAATGGATACGGATTTAAACATCAACTTGCAAACTGAAGATTCTAAAATGTTGGTTAGTGATAATATGATCGTTATTGGTTCGAATGCAGCAACAATGGCACAGATCCAAAAAGGCGGAATTGCAAAATCAAGCAGAATCAATAATAAAGTAGAAAAGAATGTTTCTGATAACATCTTTGGATTCTATTTCAACGCAGAGGCAATCCAAAATCTTTCTGATGTATTCAAGAATATCAATATTACAAATATTGAAATGAATTCAGATAAAAAAGAATCAAATTTCAATTTGAATTTCTCTGACAAAAATGAAAATGCTTTAAAATCAATTATTAAAATGATTAACGAAGCGTATAAAAAAGATAAAGCAGAAGAAGGAAAATTGAGTTTAAACTAATATGAAATTATCTGTTCTTTTTGATATAAAAAATCTAAAGCCCAAGCCTTTGCTTGGGCTTTTTAGTGATTCCGAAATTTGGGATAGTCCATTTAGTCTTTTTGCTAATTCGGCTTATTGTGTCCAAGCGCCTTCAGGTAAAGGAAAGTCCACTTTCGCTCATATCTTGTACGGATTGCGAAGCGATTATGAAGGTCAAGTACTTTATAAAGGACAAGACATTAAAACGATCACAGCGCCTGATTGGGCGGAAATCAGACAATCGACATTGTCTATCATCTTTCAAAATTTACGCTTATTTCCCGATTTATCGGCAATGGCCAATATTGAAATAAAGAATAAGCTTACTGGTCATAAATCAAAGGAGGAGATTCTAGGCATGGCGAAACAATTGGGTGTAGATCATTTATTAGAAAAGCCTTGTGGACAGCTTTCCTATGGTCAACAACAACGTATTGCGATTATCCGAGCCTTATGTCAACCTTTTGAATTAATCATCTTGGATGAGCCATTTAGCCATTTAGATCCAGAAAATATAAGTAAAGCAGGAGCTTTAATAGAGGAGGAATGTAAAAAGCAGGGTAGTGGCCTTATTTTAGTTACTTTAGATCAAAGCTACGGACTAACCTTTGATTTTAATCGCCGCTTATAAGTTGTTGAATATTAACCTATTCGAAGGCATGGAATTATTTATGAAAAAAAAGAGTTAAAAAAGTGGCTTCAATATTTGAAAATTAAAAAGAAATACTCATATTTGCAGTCAGCAAGCGAAAATAGCTCAGCTGGTAGAGCACGACCTTGCCAAGGTCGGGGTCGCGGG
>JAHDCJ010000077.1 GCA_020629935.1 Saprospiraceae bacterium
TACAAATGGTGGAGACGCATTGCAATGTTTGTACAAATGGTGGAGACGCATTGCAATGCGTCTCTACCATTTTATATTCTGCGGCGCATTAAAATTATCCAAATGACCATTGGCCCTCCAAGAATAGAGGTAATCGCATTAATCGGAAGATGTTGATTCCAAAGGGGCAAATGGCTAATGATATCACATAATAATAATACACTGGCCCCACATAATATCGTTGCAGGAATTAAAATTCGATGTTCTTGTGTTTTAAATAACATTCGAGCAAAATGTGGAACGGCTATTCCTATAAATGCAATAGGACCACAAAATGCGGTGATACTACCAGCCAAAACAGCACAAACTAAAATAATTTGTACTCGAACGGAATTGATAGATAAACCCATTAAAGCCGCTTGTTCTTCTCCATATAAAAGCAAATTAAGGGCTTTACTCAAAGCCAAAGCCCAGCCCAAGCAAAATAGAATTAAAGGGATCAATAAAAATAATTCTGACCAGGTTACTCCAGATAAACTACCAAAACCCCAGAATATAAATTGTTGAAGTGCTTGACTGGTTGTTAGATATTCAAGAATAGTAACAATTGCACTTGTTACACTTCCAATCATTAGTCCTACAATAAGTAAAGTCGCAATATCCTGTACTCTAAAAGAAAGGAGAAGAAAAAGGAATAAACTCAAACTTGCACCCAATATGGCACCGATAGCCAAATCCCAATGACCCATAAAACTTAAACCCAAAGCACCTGTTCCCATCACTACTAAAGCGACACCTAAACTTGCCCCCGAACTTATCCCTAACACAAATGGACCCGCAATTGGGTTCCTAAAAAAAGTTTGCATTAATAATCCGCTAAGCGATAAGGCAGCTCCTGCTAGAAGTGCAGTCATTGCTCTTGGCATCCGAATTTGATATAATATATTTTGAGTACCTTGATCAATCTGATTGGATCCCGTTAAAATACGAATGATATCAGAGAATTGAATTGAAGAGGAGCCAATGAGTAGATTGGCAATGAAACAACAAACCAACAAAAGGAGTAGGAATATAAAATAACTTGTATTTGCTTTAGTGCTATTCACCTTCCAAAGCTATTGTAATGCTTTGTAATAAACAAATTTATGATCAGGTAGTAGACTAGGATAAAAAATCTTGGTCAAATCTTTTAAAATAATTTCAGGATAAACAATGCCTGATTCGTAAATATCCCAACCTCCTTTAGCGCTAACTCTTGCATTACTATTATACACCGATTTTAAGTCAACTGCTTTGAAAAGTGAGTAGCGACTATCTGCTTTTTCTAAATCACTTAGGCTATTTACTTGACCCACATTAATCCAGATCTTTGCATCTTTTCCTTTGGCATAAACTTTTTCAAAATCAAATGATAAGCTACCTTGTCCTGGTTGATCGGCCCAAATATAATCGCCTCCAGCATCTTCAATACTATGCGCTACATAACTATCTCCTTGCGGAATATACCAAATACCTTCAAATCCCATTCCTGTTAAAACGGTGGGTCGATTATTGGGTTTAGGAAGTTCTTGTATGGCCAGATATTCTTTTTCTATTTGAGAAAAAATAACTTGTGCCTCCTCAAATTTACCAATTAATAAACCGACCAATTTGATCCATTCTGCTCGACCTAACATACTATGATCTAAAAATTCGGCAAAAACCACTGGCCGTTGGGATAAATCTTTTAGCTTCTTATTGACCTTCGTGGGACCAATACTATAAGTCCAGACTGCATCAGGCGCAAGACGAATTATTTTTTCATAATTAAGATCTGATTCATTTCCTACTTCTATAAGTTTTTTGTTCTCAATTCTTGATCTTGCTGAGGGACTATATACATAATTGGTGCCTGACATTCCAACGAGTAAATCTAAGGCTTGAAGCCGTTCTAAAAAGGCTAAGTGCGTAGTAGATGTACAAACAATAGAAGTTAAAGGATAAGGAATTAAAGATACCTCATTATTGGTTTCTGGTGCTTTATTATCTTTAGGATATAGTAAATAGGTAAAAGATGTTTGCGATTCATTCCAAGGTTTCAAAATCTTTATAAGAAATAAATCATCCTTCTTGAACAATTGAAAATTCTTAGCATGATCTAATGGAATAGATTCGAAATTTTCTAATGAAAAGCTAGCTGTTTGTGATTGATCACAAGAAGAAAAACAAAATGAAATGAATAATAGAGAATACCAAAAGAGCCGCATGAATAGAAATTGAAGTGGGAAAAATTATAAATCTTTAAACATTTTTCTTTTTAAAATAAAATAAGCCCAAACAATACTTTTATGATAAATTCCTTGAGTTGGCATTTCACCGATGGTAAGAGTAGGTAATTTTTGTTTAAACGATTTTCGCTTTTTTAGCGTTTTAAATAAAGTACCATAAACCACAAAATGAGCTTTGATAATCGACCAAATTCCACCAAAGTTGAATTGAGTAAGAAACCGAAAGCCAGCAATTCCATCTAGCAATAAACGATAGGGGAGTAACCAAATCAATTTTGCTCCTCGTTCATTTTTCAACAGCAACCAAAGGGCATTTCTAAAATTAAGATAAATCTTATGTGGATTATGATAACTCAATGTACCTCCTCCAACATGATAAACTCGAGACATAGGAACAGACATGATTTGATATCCTGCTCTTCTAAAACGCCAGCATAAATCGATCTCTTCCATATGGGCCACAAAATCACTATCAAGACCTCCAAATTGATGATAAAGTTCAGCGCGCACAAAAAAAGCGGCTCCCGATGCCCAAAATATTTCTTGTGGATATTGATATTGACCAAGCTCTTTTTCTACCGTTTCAAAAATTCTTCCTCTACAGAAAGGATAACCTAGATAATCCATAAAACCTCCTGCTGCACCCGCATATTCATAAACTTGCTTATCTGCTTGTTGCATAATACTTGGCTGGGCTGCAGCAATTTTTGGATTAGCTTCCATCATTTCGATAGGTTCTTGTATCCAATTTTCAGGTACTTCTACATCCGAATTTAATAGGACATAATAATCCGCTTCTATCTCTTTTAATGCACGATTGTAGCCCCCTGCAAAACCATAGTTTTCATCTAATACAATGCAATTTATTGTTGGATATTGTTCTTTGACAAAGGCTATTGATTTATCAGTAGAACCATTGTCGGCTACATAAATGTCAAGGTGGTCATATGTGGATTTAACGACAGTCGGTAGGAAATTTTTTAAATGACCAATACCATTATAATTCAAAATGACGACTGCTACTTTTGGAAGCGATTTCATTGATATGATTGATAATTTATTTCAAATGTACAATAAAAATTAGGTGGAAAGACTAAAAATGAATGACTTTTTGATATAAATTGATCTTAACTTAAAAATCTTTGAATATTTCTTTTTATTTTTATCAAAATAGTTTGATAAGTAAATGATTATAAAATTCAAAAAATAGTAATATGAAAAAAGTCTACCCTTTTCTTGTTTTTCTTTTATTCGCCTCAAGTATTCTATTTATGGGATATTCCTCAGGCCCAGCGACAGCAGTTATGCAAGGATATACTGGCGCACCGAATGAGAGTGGTACACGTTGTATCACTTGTCATAGTAGTACGGCAAATTTTGGTTCTTCTACTACCAGTATCACCGTCTTTGAAGTTGGAGGTACTACACCACTTACTGAATATGTACCGGGTACTACTTATGAGGTTCATGTGGTTGTTTCTCATCCAATGGGGATAGCAGCTGGTTATGGTTTTCAATGTGTAGCGCTAAACACCTCGAATGTGCAGGCAGGTACCTTCAGTAATGCTAGATCTAATGTTAAATTTGCTTCAGGGACAATGGGAAATATCTATGCAGAGCATAACGGAACTTCTTCTAGTAATACATTTATCTTTGATTGGACGGCTCCGCTTTCTTTTGTAGCCTCAGGTAATGTGGGTTTTTATGCTGCAGGTAATGTAGTGGATGGATTAGGAGGTACTGCGGGGGATAGTGGAACTGGAGGGACTGCACTATTGTTAACAGAATCCACCTTACCAATTTCTTTAGTTAATTTTACAGCAAATCCTTGGAGTAACGAAGTCCTTTTGAATTGGGAGACTGAAACAGAAGTAGATAACCAATCTTTTGAAATTGAGCATTCGGTAGATGGCCAAAAATTTGAAAAAATTGCTACTATTGCAGGAGCGGGAAATTCAGAAATTAATCAAAAATATCAATTTGTACATCGCAACCCTCAATTGGGTGTAAACAACTATTATCGTTTAAAGCAAATTGATTTTTCTGGAGATTATACCTATTCCCATGTCGTAGTAGCCAATTTACGTAAAATGGCTGGAAACTTGGCGGTTATAACCAACCAAAAAGATCAAATCAATATTTCATTAGAAATATTACAAGAAGGAGATTATGAGTTGTTATTGTATAACCAACTTGGTCAACTTATGCATAAAGAGTTGGTGTATTTAACCGAAGGTTCAAGCCAAATCCAAGTACCTGTTTTCAATTGGTCAACAGGTGTTTATATTGTTCATTTTACAAATTGGGAAGAAAAGCTTACACAACAGTTCTTTCTTGATTAATATTTGAATGACTAAAGCAAATCTTATAATTTATATAGAAAAGAAGCCAGATTATTTTTTAATAATCTGGCTTCTTTTCTAAAACTTTAAGGCTTTCTATTTTGTCTTTTTCAAGTTGAGTTTTTAATGCTTCTAGGCCATCAAAGCGTATATCGCCTCTTATTCGATCTATAAAATGGACTTCCAATTCCTTCCCATAAATATCTTCATCAAAATCAAAAATGTTTACCTCAATACTTTCCGTAGGATTGTCTAAGGATTTGCCAATGTAAAGCATTGCTCCGTACTCATTCTCTTCAATAAAGACTTTGGCTACATAGACACCAACAGGTGGAATAAGTTTATGCTTTGAAGAAACTTCCAAATTGGCCGTGGGAAATCCTATGGTTTTCCCCAATTGTTTACCAAGTACTACTTTGCCACAAAGAAAAAATGGGTGCTTTAGCATTTGATTGGCAAGGCGGATTTCTCCTTCTTGTAGTGCTTTACGTACTTTCGTAGAACTAACGGTAATATCGTCTATCTCTTGCTTAGGAATTTCACTAATGAGGTAATTGAGTGAGTGCTCAAATTTTTTTAGGTAATTGATATCGCCAACCCGATTTTTTCCAAAGCGATGATCATAGCCAATTACAATAACCTTCGGCTGGAAATGCTTTACTAAGAAATGTTGGATATATTGATCAGGACTTTGATTGGCAAAGTTTTTCGTAAAAGGGACTATAAATAAATTATCTAAGTTATAATTTTTTAGAAGCGTAGCTTTTTCTTTTACTGTAGAAAGCAATTTGAGACTGGTATCATCTGGATAAATCAGATGCCTAGGATGAGGATCAAAAGTGATTAAAAGCGTTTCTCCATCGATGGATTCTGCGATCTTATGAAGTCGGTCTAAAATGACTTGATGACCAGCATGAACGCCATCAAAAGAGCCAATGGTAATGACTGCATTTTTCAACTTAGGAATTTCATCAAAGGCTTTAATGATTCGCATACCCTATCTACAAACAGTGTTTGGTGAATTGAATCTCATATTTGCTTAATTTAAGCTTCGGAAATCGACAGGTACCACCCGAGAAACGCCTTGTTCTGCCATAGTAACGCCATAAATAACATCTACTGCTGCCATCGTTTGTTTATTATGGGTTACAATAATAAACTGCGAATTGCTCGAAAACTTTTTAATGATTTTATTAAACTTACCAATATTGGCATCATCTAATGGGGCATCGACCTCATCAAAAATACAGAAAGGAGCGGGCTTCAATAAGTATAAAGAAAACAAAAGGGCAGTGGCCGTTAAGGTTTTTTCTCCTCCAGACAATTGATTAATAGACTGTGGTCGTTTACCTTTTGGTTTTGCTGTAATTTTGATTGGACTATCTAAAGGTCGAGTCGCATCTTCCAAGAACAAATCACAATCATCATCTTCAGTAAATAAAGATCGGAAGACTTCTTTAAAGTTTTCTCGTACTTTATTAAAGGCTTCGAGAAATTGTTCTGTCGCGGTATCTTCAATTTCTTGAATCGTATCTAATAAGGTTTCTTTAGCGTCTAATAAATCTTTTCTTTGGCCAGAAATAAATTGGAAACGTTCATCCATTTCATCATAGGCTTCTACGGCCATTGGATTTATTTCACCATAATTATGAATTCGCTTTCTTAGGCGTTCGACCTTTTCTTCGACTTCCACATGATTTAATACTTCTTCTCCAGCGTCTTGGTTAATTAAATCATTAATATCTACATCAAATTCAATACGGAGTCGTTCACCAATAGAACTAAGATCAATTTTGATTTCATTAAATCGATCTTTAAGGCTGGTAATGAGTACTACTATATCTTGCGTTGCTTTATTGGCTTTTCGAAGTTGTTCATCAATTTCATTAATGGAACCTCTAGAATCGTAGTAAAGTTGTTCGGCGTTGGAAAGTGTTTTTTCGTAAGTATCTTTTTCTTCATAAAGGAAGATTAAGTCTTTTTCCAATTGCTCGACTTCCATTTGCGTTTGGACGATATCCTCTTCTGCATTCTTTTGTGAAAGTTGATCTTCTACTAATTTTCCTTTGGTATCTCTCAGTTGTTTTTCTCGATAAGAAAGTTCTCGTTGGAGCGAATTAATTTTATTTTGTTGTCGAATAAATTCAATATTCTTTTGGTTATAATCCGTAGAGGCGTTGCTTAATTCTTCGGCGATGCTTCGATAAGAGCTATCCATCTTACCAATTTTTTCTTTGATTTTTCCATCTGCCATTTTGGCTTCGCCGAGTTTGATTTCTATTTCTTTATCTTGTTTTTCAATTGCTTCAATGCTTTCTCTAGCCTCTTTGTTTTTCTTTTCGACTTCATTCAAAAAAGATTCAAAGTTTTCTAATTTGGTCGTAAGAGAAACTGCACCTTGTTGTAAACGATTTAGGCTATCTTTTTCTTTGTCAATTAAAACGCGTTGATCTTTATTCTTGAGTTGGTCAATTCGTTTTCTAAGTTTTTCAAATTTTTCAGAATAAGTTTTTCCATCTTTTTCAAGATCATTAATTGATTTACTTAAAACCTCAAGGTTCTTTTTTCTACCAATTCGTTTGCCTTCAAATAAACCAACAGAACCACCAGACAAGATAAATTTGGACTTAACAAATTTTCCTTTTGCAGATAATAATACCATGTCTTCTGTATCAAAATCTTCAGGCGGATTTTCATCATTGGTGACCCAAACATTTCCCAATAAATAATCAGAAAGCGCTTGATATTTTTTGTCTACATCTACAATGTCTACTGCACGCATCATTCCGTCGGGAATAGTGCTTTGCAAATTAAGCGGAGATTGATGTTTTTTTAATTCATCGAGTAAAAAGAAATTGGCTTTTCCTTTTTGAGATTTACTCAAAAGCGAAATAGCTTCAATGGCATTAGGCAATCCTTCGACTACGTAATAATTGAGGTAATTATCTAAATAATTTTCAATTGAAACCCGATATTCTTCTTTACAATAAATGATGTCAGAGAGTAGAGGCGCTTTCGTATTCCATTTTTTATTTTTATTCAAAAACTTAATGGATTCTGGAAAGCCTTCTAAATTATCGACTAAACTTTTGGTTAGCTTATATTCATTCCTTTGCGAATCTAATTTTCGATTAAGACCAACGATATGTTGTTTGATATCTTCAAAATCATGTTCGGTTTTGGCGAGTTCTTCTTTTCTACTTTCTTCTTCTTTTATGAGCTTATGGATATAAGACTCTTTTTCATTTCGAATATCATCTTGGGCTGAAATTTTTTGTTTAAGGGTATTGACTTCATTCTGGCGTCCAGTAATTTCCCTAGAGTTTTTTTCAATTTCAGCGATTAAATTTTCTCGTTGGTTATTTTGAATGGCTTTTTTCTTTTCCAATTCAAATACGTTCCGTTCTTGCGTTTGTTGTTCGAGCATGAATTCATCTAATTCGGTTTTTACCGAACCGTGTTTCTCTCGAATCGATTTTAGAATTGTTTCTGCTTCATTCAGATTGTCTTCTAAATCTTTTTCGAGTTCTTTCTCATTATTAATCTCTCCTCGATAATGGACGATGTCTTTTTCGGTTTGCTCTAAATTGGTTTGCGCATGTTCAATTTGTCGGAAAAGATTCGTCTTGTTTTGTTGGATAAAAATTAATTTTTGCGCTAAAACTTTTTTATCGTTTTCTTTTCCTCGAATAATTCCCACCTTTCGATTTAGATCTTTTTGACGATCGGAAAGCGATTTTTCTTTATCTACATTTTTCGCTTTTTCTTTTTCGAGATTAGCTTCTAGCAAATTAGCTTGGGCTTGTAATCCTAATTTTTTATCCTCTTGCTCTGTAATTTGAGCTTTTATTTTTTTATAATTATTTTTATGTACCGCTAATTGTTGTATGGCTAATTGGATACTTAATTCTTTGTACTGTTCTTTTATTTCAAAAAACTTCTTAGCGCGTTTTGCCTGTTTCTCTAATGTTTTAAGGTTACCTTCAATTTCAAATAATAAATCTTCTACCCGTGCAAGATCTGCTTCTGTCCCTTTAAGTTTATTTAAGGTTTCTCTCTTTCGTTTTTTATATTTAGAAATACCAGCAGCTTGTTCAAATAATCGACGACGGGATTGTTCTCGATCATTGAGTAAGTCATCTACCATACCTAAGGCGATAATGGCATAAGAGTTTGAACCAATTCCAGTATCTAAGAATAGCGAAGTAATATCTTTTAATCGACAAGGGATGTCGTTTAATTTATATTCTGATTCACCACTTCGATAAAGCGTACGTGTAATGGTTACCGTTTGATATTCGGTCGGAAGTACATTTTTTGTATTCTCAAAAGTAAGCGAAACGGTAGCACGTCCACCTTGTTTTCTTTTTTTCGTTCCATTAAAAATGACACTCGACATTTTATCAGATCGAAGTTCTTTACTTTTCTGTTCTCCCAACACCCATCGTATGGCATCCACAATATTGGATTTGCCACAGCCGTTAGGGCCTACAACCCCTGTTATATTTTGGTTGAAGTTGATTTGAGTTTCGTCTGCGAAACTCTTAAAACCTCGTATTGCTAATGATTTTAATTCCATCGGAGGGCAAAAATACGGAAACCGCTTGATTTTCTTAGAATCTAACTCTAAATTTTATCCACATTTTAATCAATTTTTGACATTTTGTGTGGAAACCAAGGATTCTAAGGCTTATTCGCCTGCTAGACCTTTCATTTTTTGTACATTGGACAAGAATTTGGCTTGAAATTCGTTTATTCTTAATTATACATTTTGTTCACCTAGAACTCTAACATATGATCATTACCCGCTTAATTTTTCTTGTTTGTTTTTGTAGCATTGGTTTATCCTCTCTTTATGCACAAGAATGGCATTGGGCACATAGTTTTGGAGGTGAAGGGGTAGAACATGGCCAAAAACTGAGCACCGATCAAGAAGGCAATCTTTTTTTTATTGGAACATTCGAAAAGGACTTCGTTTTGGAGGAAGATACCTTAGTGAGTAAAGGGCGTAAAGATGTGTTTATTACCAAATACAATACGATTGGAGAATTGCAATGGATCAAAACTTTTGGAGGAGAAGGTTTGGATTATTGTTTTGATTTGGAAATTGATGAAATGGGCTCTATTTATATTTCGGGTGCTTTTGAAAAAGTCATAACCATCGATTCCTTATCCTTTGAAGCGGTGGATAATCACGATTCATATTTTGCTAAATTTTCTAAAGATGGCGAGCTTCTTTGGTTTAAAAAACTTGGAGGGAAAGGATTTGATGCGGCCTATGGATTGAGCTATGTGAATAAAGAACTTAAAATCATGGGCGTTTTTGAAGACCCTAAAAAAGAGTTGACCAATTTAAGTACCTACGATAATAATGCAATGTTTGTTGGATCTTATAGCGCTATGGGCGATTCATTATGGATTAAAACAACCCAAGGCGCAGGTCGTGTGTTTGCCAATTCGATGGAAACAGATGCAGAAGGAAATCTATTCTTAACTGGAGAATTTGGCGGGAATGTGTCTTTTGAATCAGATACATTAGACAAGAACTATGGTATTTTTGTAATGAAACTAACTGCTCTAGGTGAAGTAAAATGGATGCAGGCTTTGGGCGATCAATCCATCAAAGGCTTTGGTGCAGATTTGGCCGTAGATTCACAAGGAGATGTGTATTTGACTGGAGGATTTGAAGGTATTGGTAAATTGGCCAATGAGGTTATTGCTATTGAAGGGGAGCCTGATGCTTTTTTGCTTGCGCTTTCGGGTAAAAATGGAGCTGTCAAATGGTTGAGAAAAGCAGGAGGAATTAAGTTTGATAAAGGCATGGGATTATGTAGTGTGGATACTTCCATTTATATGATAGGTTGGATAGAGGGGCGAGCTGCTTTTGGAATAGATACCGTATTAACAACCAATGGAGGGAATAATTTTTTTATTGCTAAATATGGAGCAAGTGGAGATTTGCTGTGGACCGAGATGCCTTTAGCCAAAGGCTTAGGTTATGGGAAAGATATTCACTATGCAGGCAATCATCAATTTTATGTTACTGGCTGGTATGAAGGCATCCTTAATTTTCCGACTTCTTTATTTATTATGGATCGAAAGCCCGATGTTTTTGTCGGGAAATTTGAAGATAAACCCGATTAGACGGTTTTATATCGATATGTAAACTATTATTTTTTGTTATATTCGTCTTGAAACAATGTTTATTTTAAAAAATATATGATGAAAAAAATTGCTTTACTCTTTTTTGCTTTCGGCATATTCACATTTGCTTCTTGTCCACCTAAAGTATTGCAAGAGGATATAGATAATGGTTTGGAAGTAGTCGATTCTAGCGCTACTTATAATCCTCCAATTTCTGAACGAAAGACATTATGTGATGGACCCGTATTTTGCGAATTTCGGGATACGATGCGCTGTATAATTCCAGAAGAAAAAGGAGAAGCATCCGAAGCTTTGGAAAATTTAAGAAATGAGATCTTGGGTTCATGGGAATGGGAAAGTACTTCTTATGTAAAAAGAGGAGCGGGGTCAAGTTCTATACGTCCAGATAGTATTCTTTCCTGTAAAATATTATGCTTTGGTCCAGACAAAAAAGTTCGCGTATTTAAAAATGGAGTACATGAATGCACTTTATGTTATCATTTGTTTCCTGGTATTTTAGGGGGAGAAGCATACCTTTGGTTGGGACAAAGTGCGTGTAGAAGTGAATTAGATGATGGCCCTGTTATTATCAAAGATGGTGTATTAAGAATTAATGGAGGAGCAGATGATTCGGGAGGAAATTGGGTGTTTAATTATTTAGGTAGAAAGCGTAGATAAAATAGAATGAAGGGGAAATATATAATTAAATATAGCCTCTTAATTTGTAGTAAAATAAACCAAAACATTCATAAAATATTCGATCCCATTTATGGAAACCATCTAAGGAAGGGATGATTAATTTATTAAATGAAAAAGAAATTTTTCCAGTGCTAATACCTGTAGAAAAGATATCAAAGTCTAAATTCGTTTTTTTGAATGTTCGTTTTGCTCTTCGAAGATGCGATGCAGAGCTAATGACTAAACACCTTGCATCAGGGAACTGAGATTTAATTATTTCGGAGACATTTCGAGCATTTTCATAGGTGTTTCTAGATTGGTCTTCAATTAAAATGTCTTCTTTGGGAAAGCCTGTTTTAAGTAAAAAATTTTCTGCTAATCGTGCTTCTGAAATAGCATCTTTAAATATCCTAGGATTCCCCCCAGTAAGTAAAATCTTTTTGATTTTCTTTTGATGATACAATTCTAACGCATTGGTCAAGCGCTCTACATTATTATTAAAGTGAATTCGATCTCTGTTGGAAGGAATATCTGTAGTAAAACCTCCAAGGACAATACCAATATCATAGGGAATTTCTATTTCGGACATATCTTTTTCTCCAATATTCCACCAATTAGTCACTAAGGTAGCTAAGAATGGATTGGTAAAAAAAATTAAAAATATAAACCCTAAATTTCTACTTTTTCGTTTTCTATTTTCTTTTTTTGTAATATAACTATAGGAGAACAGTCCAATTACCCATAGTAAAGGACTGAATAGATAAAGTACTATTTTGGAAAGTATAAACATAAAATGAGGCTACAATAAATTTTTAACTCAAAACGTTTTTAAATGGCTGCTCATAATTATATGCAAGTTAAAAAAAGAAATATGAATTTTCGATCCTTACCTGTTCATCTTCTCCTCTGTTTGTTGTGGACAGCTTGTAATTATACTGATCAATCAAATGCTATTGTGCATACAAAAGATCTAGGATCGCAGATAGAACCTGTATCAAAGCCCCAACCTGAACAACTATCCAAAGAAAAAACGAATCCTCCTGAAAATTTAAAGTATACTTGGAAGAAAGATTACGATTTAGAACAATCATTGGCCAATCAAATACCTATTCCTACAGGATTTAATCGAATAAAACAAAAGGAAGATAGTTTTGGCGCTTGGTTAAGATATCTTCCTTTAAAGAATGGGAAACCCAACGTAAAGTTGTTTAATGGGGAGGAAAAAGCGTATCAAGGTGCTCATTTCGCAGTAGTAGATATGGATGTGGGAAAAAGAGATTTGCAACAATGTGCTGATGCGATTATGCGGGTAAAAGCAGAATATCATTTTTCAAAAAATGAATATGACCAAATACATTTTAACTTTACAAGTGGAGATCGAGTTGCATTTGATGATTGGATGAAAGGGAGGAAACCAAGCATTAAAAATAAAAAGGTGGTCTTTTCAAATCCTTCAGGTGCAGTAGATGCCTCGTATGCTAATTTTAAAAAATACCTTGTCATGGTTTTTTCTTATGCAGGAACGGCTTCTTTAAGTAAAGAGCTTCAACCTATCAAATTATCCTCCATGCAAATTGGCGATTTATTTATAAAAGGAGGATTTCCAGGACATGCAATTTTAGTCGTAGATATGGTTGAAAATAAAAAGGGAGAAAAGCGATTTTTGCTTGCACAAAGCTATATGCCCGCTCAAGAATTTCATATTTTAAAAAACCCAGAGCATCCGAATGATCCTTGGTATGATTTGAATTTTAGTGGCGATTTAAACACCCCAGAATGGTCCTTTACTTCAAATGATCTGATGCGCTTTCCTTAAGATTATCCACTCTCTTTTTATCCTTAATCTCTGAATAAGGACAATGTAAACAGTCGTTTTTGCAACAATAACCTCGTTTCAAATGGTATTTTTTAGTAAATACCATCAAACCATTTTCTAATAGATAGAAATCTTCATTTTTAACCAATTCAGACATAAATTATTAATTAAGGTAATATTAAAGGTTGTTGTGTTAAAATGTTTCGTTTTTTTTTAGAATATAGAATAATATTCGGCTCTAAGGTGTATGGCAAAATATACTACAAAAAAAATAGGATGAATTAAGTCTTTTATGTTACATTTTAACAAAAAAATAATTTAACTTTAAAGCTATTATCTAACTTATTAAACCCATTTTAAATATGAAAAACTTCTTACAATTAGTAGCAGTTTGTTTTGCTTTTAGTGTTTTTACCTTCAATACATCAAAAGCACAAGTTACACAAATTGCTCCAAATTTTACTTTAACTGATCTTGATGGGAATGTACACCATCTTTATGATTATCTAGATCAAGGAAAACCAGTCTTTTTAGACTTTTTTGCCGTATGGTGTGGACCATGTTGGAATAATGGTAATCCAGATATTATGCCCTTATTTAATGCCTATGGCCCAAATGGAGACAACTCTATTGTTTTTCTTGCTCTGGAAGCTGATGATGGAACGGATGATAATTTAGTTAATACAGCTCGTCCTTCATTGGGTAACTGGTTCGCAGCGATGCCTGATGTTCCAATTATTAACCAAACTGGAGATACACCAAATGATTATGGAATTACAGGTTATCCTTCGTATTTCTTAATTACACCAAACCGAGAAATTACAGAATATTTCCCTTCACCTTCTGGAGCTACTTTAGTTAATGATGCTACAAATTGGGTTGCAGGTACTACTGCCGATAATGTATCTATGGTTTCTTATGATGGAAATAGAAGATTTTGTAATAATTATTCTCCAGTAGCTACTTTTCAAAATTATGGAACCAACGCATTAACTTCTGCCACTTTTGAAGTAGTTAATAATGGAAACGTAGTAGAAACATTTAATTGGACAGGTAATTTAAGTCAATATAATACAGAAACAATTACTTTCGGAGACGTAGTAGAGCCAATGAATGCAAATGTAGAAGTACGGGTAGCTTCTGTAAATGGTAACACAGATACAGAGCCAAGTTATGATGCTGTTTCTGCAGTACTTCAAGCAAGAAAAGCAACTACTCAATATATAAATGTACGTGTTACTACAGATGACTATGCCTATGAAACATATTGGGAAATGGTAGATGATATGGGTACCGTAGTTGCTTCTGGTGGAAATAATTTAGTAATGCCTGGAGCACAACAAGGAGGTGGTGTATTAGGCGGAAATCCAAATGCCTATGCTAATAATACCACTTATAATGTAGAAGTTCCTCTTCCTGCCACAGGATGTTATAATTTCAAAATTTATGATGATTATGGAGATGGAATTTGTTGTGGATATGGATCAGGATCTTTCTTAATTACAGATAGTAATGGAGGAGTATTATCTAATGGTGGTGCTTTTGGTGCTCAAGCAGATGATCCATTTGAAGTAACTGCTTTAGTAGGGGTAGAAGAAATAGTAGATGAAACTTCATTCTCTATTATGCCTAATCCAGCTAAAAATCAATTCATGGTTGAATTTGATTTAGTGAAAAATACAGATATGACCATTGGTGTTTATAACATGATGGGACAAAAAGTTCAAGAAGTAGCTAATACTTCTTATGGACTTGGTTATAATAATGTAACGATCAATGCAGCTGATTTAGCTTCTGGAGTTTACATGGTAACACTTCATACTGCAGAAGGAAATACTACGCAGCGAGTAACTATTGCAAAGTAGGCTTCTCCTTGATATAAAGAAATAAAAAGACCGTCATAACGATTATTGTTATGACGGTCTTTTTTATTTTGGGTGAAGAAAATTTATTTAACCATTCCAATATAATTATCAGGTCGAATTTGCATCAATTCTTCTCGAACTTCCTCACTCACATTTAATTGTTGAATAAAAGAATGAATGTCTTCTTTCCCTATTTTGGCTTTTCCTCTTGTCAATTCTTTTAACGCTTCATAAGGTTTGTCAAAGCCTTCTCTTCTTAAAATATTTTGAATAGCTTCTGCCACTACCGCCCAATTCGCTTCTAAATCCAATTGGATTTTATCTGCATTTAACTTTAACTTATTCAGGCCTTTTAATATAGATTTAAAGGCTATTAATGTATGTCCTAAAGGAACACCAACGTTTCTTAAAACAGTGCTGTCAGTCAAATCTCGTTGCAACCTAGACACAGGTAGTTTTTTAGCCATATGCTCAAAAATCGCATTGGCAATGCCTAAATTTCCTTCTCCATTTTCAAAATCAATAGGATTAACCTTATGTGGCATAGCCGAAGATCCAACTTCTCCTTTGACCACTTTTTGTTTGAAATAATCCATAGAAATATACGTCCAACAATCTCTTGCCAAATCAATGAAAATAGTATTGATTCGGATTAAAGAATGGAATAGCGAAGCCATATTATCATAATGCTCAATCTGAGTGGTATATTGGGATCGACTCAATCCTAGGTTTTCGTTGACAAAACGATTGGCAAAACTTACCCAATCAATAGAAGGATAAGTAATATAATGGGCATTGAAATTTCCTGTGGCGCCACCAAATTTTGCCGAAGGAGGTATATTGTTGAGTTGATTCCCTTGTTGTGTTAATCGTTCGATAAATACACGAATTTCTTTACCTAATAGAGTAGGAGAGGCAGCTTGTCCATGGGTTCTAGCCAACATTGGAATACTTGTCCATTCTGCCGCAAGTTCTTCTAGTTTTTCTAATATTTCTTGAAGTAAAGGCGCATAAGTAGCAGCCATTGCATGCTTTAAAGACAATGGCACTGCGGTATTATTGATGTCTTGAGAGGTTAAGGCAAAATGGATAAATTCTTTGTATTTACTCAAACCTAAAAGATCAAATTGTTCTTTTATAAAGTACTCTACTGCTTTAACATCATGGTTCGTGATTCGCTCAATATCCTTTATTTTTTGTGCATCAGCCTCAGAGAAATTTTCATATATGGCTCTTAACTTTGGGAAAATGGAAGGATCAATTGCTGTTAATTGAGGCAATGGTATTTCACAAAGTTCAATAAAGTACTCAATCTCGATTAAGGTTCGATATTTAATTAAGGCAAACTCAGAGAGATAAGGAGCTAATTCCTTGGTCTTACTATGATATCTGCCATCTACTGGTGAAATGGCGGTCAAACTATTCAATTCCATAATATGCTTTTTTTTATCGGGCAAAAATAAGGAATAAGTCCGTTTATTCATCTCCTTTACTACGGATTCTAAAAACAATTTTTGAAATCTGTCGTTTATAGGATGTCTTTTGTCGGAAAACTTGACAATACCAAAGATTAATATCTATATTAGTATAAAATTAAATCAATCTTTATGGATACTAGAAATTATGATGAGCGTAATGCTAAATGTGATAAAATTATCAAAAATCATATTGTTTGGTCAATGGGCGCAGGATTAATTCCTATTCCAATTGCCGACTTTTTTGCTGTAAGTGCGGTACAATTAGATATGGTACGACAACTTTGTAAGCAATTTAACATCGACTTTAAGGAAACAGAAGGAAAAGCAATTATTACTGCTTTAGCAGGTTCTGGTATGGCTAGAGCAGGGGCCGCAGCGGTTAAGGCTATTCCTGGTGTGGGTACTTTATTAGGTGGGGTAACGATGTCTGTCTTATCTGGAGCGTCTTCTTATGCCTTAGGACAAGTGTTTAAACGTCATTTTGAAACAGGAGGTACTTTTCTTGATTTTGATGTAGATCGGTTAAGAAAGTATTACCAAGAACAATTTGAAAAGGGTAAGAAAGTAGCTGCGGATATCAAGCGAGAGGAAGACGAGAAAAAAGCTTCTGGAGGAGAAACCCAAAAGACAAAGGAAGAGGTGAAAGAAACCGTGATGAAAGACGTAGAAGAAAATAAACCAGATTCTATGGATGGTATTTTAGAAAAGCTAAAAGAGTTATCTAATCTTCGAGATGCAGGTGTAATTACAGAAGACGATTTTCAAAAAATGAAAAAGAAACTAGTAGACGATTTTGGATAATACTAGATCTAAATAAAAAAGGAAAAGGGAGAAAATTAATTTTCTCCCTTTTCCTTTTTTATCACTTTATTTACACCATATTTTTATGGAAACTATCCTTTAATGGAATTTTCCACATCGATTCGAAATCTTTTTTGGTTTGAACTAAATTATTAAAGACTAAAGTATCCTCATTAATTTTTCCTTCTTTAAAAAGCTGTGCAAATTCTTCTCGCTTTGCCGTTTTGATTTGATCTTGATCTATAAAAGCAAAATTAAGTCGATCAAAAAAGTCAACTTGAAATTGTTGAGCCAAGTCTTTAATGAAATAAACAGATTTATCAATAGAACAACCACTAGCTCCCGCTTGATTTTCATCGACCATTAATACTACAAACCGTTGATGTAGAAGGGCACCTCCAGCAAAAAGCTGTTTTTGGTGACTCGACCAATCTTGCACAAAAGTATCAATTTGAGCCTGAATTTGATTGCTCTGTACTTTAGTAAATTCTTGAGAACTCATATAAATCCAAACCCTACTTTCAGGAGATAAATTGGCAAGAATATCTGTCATCCTTATAAGTTATTATTTTGTACGATTAATTCCGCTAAGTCATAAACCATCACGTTTTCTTGTTGTTCTTTTGCTTTAACACCATCAGAAAGCATGGTTAAGCAAAAAGGACAGTTCGCCGCTACGATGTCTGCTTTTGTATCTATGGCTTCTTCTATACGTTCAATATTAATTCTTTTGTCTCCTGGTTCATCTTCTTTAAACATTTGTGCACCACCAGCACCACAACAAAGGCCTTTAGATTTACAGCGCTTCATTTCTACTAAATCGCTATCTAATTGTTCAAGAATCTTTCTTGGGGCTTCGTAGATATTGTTTGATCTTCCTAAATAGCAAGAATCATGATAAGTGATTTTTTTACCTTTAAAAGCACCACCACCTTGTAGTTTGATTTTCCCTTCATCTATCAAGGCTTGTAAGAATTGGGTATGATGAATGACTTCATAATTGCCTCCCAAAGCAGGATATTCATTTTTTAGAATATTGAAACAATGTGGGCAAGTAGTCACGATCTTTTTCACCCCATACGTATTCAATGTTTCAATGTTTTGTAAGGCGGTCATTTGAAATACAAATTCATTTCCAGCTCTTCTTGCTGGATCACCAGTGCAACTTTCCTCTTTTCCTAATATAGCAAATTGGGTATTGGTGGCATTTAATATTTTTGTAAAAGCGACGGTAACTTTTTGCGCTCTTGCATCAAAACTTCCTGCACAACCCACCCAAAACAAGATTTCAGGTTCTGCGCCTTTTGCAGCCATTTCGGCCATTGTTTCAATTTTGAGTTTCGTCATTTTTAGACTGATTTCTATTTTTAAAAAATTGAATATTTAAATTAAGCTTGATCCTCTTTTTCCAATAAATCGGTGACCCATTTATCGCGATCATCTGGAACTTGCCAAACGGCTCCACTATTTTCAATACTGGTAAACATCGGTGTCCATTCTGCTGGTCCTTCTGCCAAATCCAGAATTTCATGGCGACGTAATTGCAAGATAATGTCTAAAGGATTGATGGTAACGGGGCAAGCTTCTACACAAGCGTTACATGTTGTACAAGCATGAATCTCTTCTTTTGTAATATAGTCGAAAAGATTTTTCCCATCATCAAAATTATCTTTGGTCAAGGTTTGGGTCTTTGCTTTTAACTCTGGTTTAATACAACGCGTATCATTCGCATCAAGTTTTGCCCCTATTTCTTCTGCTCGATCTCTTACATCCATCATCACTTTTCTTGGGGATAATTTCTTACCAGTAATATTGGCTGGACAATTAGTAGTACATCGACCACATTCGGTACAAGAATAGGCGTCCATGATGTTTTTCCAACTTAAACCAAACACGTCACTCGCTCCAAATTGTGGAATTTCATCCATGTTCGCGTCTGCATTTTCATCCATACCTTCTACTGGAAGTCCCATCATGCTTTTCACCTCATTCATAATCATGGGCATATTTTCCATTTCTCCCGCAGGTTGAAGCCGACTAAAATATACATTTGGAAAGGCTAAAAGGATATGTAAATGTTTAGAAAATGGTAAATACAGGATAAATGCAAAAACCATCATAATATGTCCCCACCAACCAATACGCTCTAACATGACTAAAAAGTCGGTGTAAACATTAGTAAGCAATGGGCCAATAAATTGACTAATAGCAAAACCATAAGAACCTTTGCCTTCCACCAAGTGAATGGCTTCATCCGCACTATTCATGGTGAAGATACAAGTCACTAAAATAATTTCTCCATATAGAATTAAATTTCCATCTATTTTAGGCCAACCGGTCATCTCATCCATGTGAAATCGGGGAATTTTAAATAAATTCCTTCTTGCTAAGAAAATGACGGTAGCGATTAAAGCAAGTACAGACAAAATCTCAATTAGACTAATGGTTAGTGTATAAATTCCGCCTAAATATGGACGAAAAAATCGATGTGATCCAGTGAATCCATCAATGAAAATTTCTAGTAATTCAACTTGGGTAAGCAGAAAAGCGACGTAGATAAAAAAGTGTAACACTGCGGGAAGCAACCGTTTAAACATCTTTTTTTGTCCAAAAGCAATTAATAATAAATTTTTGAAACGAGCTCCTGAATCTCCAGAAATATCTTCATCTCGACCTAATAAAATATTACGTCGAAGTTGGGAATATTTTTTGTAGCCTATTCCAAAAGTGATTACTACAAGTAAGGTAAAGGCAATTTGACCTATCATTTAATAAACTATTTTGAAAATCTTACGTATTATATGTAATTATTCGATTAAATTCGTTGGTAAACCTAAAAAAAGAAACTGAGTACTACAAATATTTACAATCTCTGTTTCACTATTTGGAATTTGTTAAAATAACTTTCAATTAAAAATACTCTTTTTATGATTCGTTTTTCACTTTTTCTATTACTTTTTGTCTTTCTTTCTCAACCGATCTTTGGACAAGATACTGCTCAAATGAATAATTGGTTAAAATTTAAGATGCAACGAGCAAAATTAGATCAAACGTTGGATGAGGTCATTCCCCTTTTTGTTCAAGGCGATTTAGCCAATATAGAAAGAGAAGTAAAGAAATTAGGGGGCGATTATCTTTATGGGATCAAAACTTTTGGTCGAATCAATTTAGCTGTTGACCAAATAGCAAGTTTTGCCCAAACGAAAGGATTGGTTCGTATAGAATATGAAGAGCGAAAAATCGAATCATTAGGTCAAGATTATCTTAGAGAAAATAATAATCTTGATTCGGTACATATGGGCCTTGGTTTAATACCCTTTCCTGCCAAAGGGGATAGTGTCATTGTAGGCATCATTGATGAAGGAATTGATTATCGCCATTACGATTTGCAAAATGCAGATAGCTCTAGTAGAATATTGTATTTGTGGGATCAAGTGATTGAAGATTCTACGAATATGGGAAGTAGTTATGGATATGGTTACGAATGGACAAAAGAAGATATTGATAATGAAACTTGTCAACATAATCCTAATGTAGGTACTGGACATGGAACCTTAACGGCAGGAGTAGCCTGTGGTAATGGACAATGGGATGGAGCTTATCAAGGTGCCGCACCCAATTCGAAAATTGTATTTGTCAACATGGGAAATTATTCCTCCAGTTTTATTGATGGTATCTTTTATATTTTTCAACGAGCCACTGCAGAAGGTTTACCTTGTGTGATTAATTCAAGTGTCGGCTCTTACGCTGGCACTCATGATGATCGACCAATTACGGTACAACTTGTAGAAACGTTGATAGATGCGCAACCTGGTCGAGCTGTGGTGCAAGCCGCTGGAAATGGAGCCAATCCAATCTTCTCTAATGGGTCTTGTAATCGATGGCATTTAGGTTATGAAGTAACCACAGATACCGTCTTTACCTTTTTTAGATATACGAATGTGTATAATCAGGTAGTTTATGAAATGCATGCCGATGAAGAAGATTTTGACAATGTTTATTTTTCTTTTAGACCCAGAAATCGAACGACCTTTGAGGTAGGCGATTTTACCAAATTTTATAATGTACAAACGGATTTTGATTTTGGAGGAGGAACAGATGCAGTGTTATTGGATACGATTTATAAAAACGGAAGCGCTTATTCTTACCTAAGAATTGATGTAGAAAAAAACCAAGGGGTTTATGATTTTTTAATTCAAATTACGGGAAGTGTTGGGGCAGATTATTATGAAATGCATACTACAGGAAGTGGAAATTTTGATGTCTGGAGTAGTCGTCAATTTTTTGGGACATCAAAGATAAGTTCTTGTGTTTTACCAACAATTGCCCAAGTTCCAGAAATGGCTAAATATAAAATGCCAGATACACTAAAGACGATTGTATCAGGAATCAATTGTTCGGATAAAGTGATCTCTGTAGCAAA
The DNA here is from genome assembly GCA_020629935.1 of Saprospiraceae bacterium. GTDB lineage: Bacteria > Bacteroidota > Bacteroidia > Chitinophagales > Saprospiraceae > JAHDCJ01. The sequence continues at coordinate 21,794 of JAHDCJ010000077.1, forward strand.
TTATTCAAACACCGATGGTTATGATCATTGGGGAGGAGGTTTTGTTTCCAACAGTACCCCTCGCGGTTATAAAGTTTTAGATTCTAGTTATGGGCCTACGAGAGATAATCGAGTTAAACCTGATATTGGAGCTTCTGGAAACTTTACTTGGTCGGTGTCTGTACTTGAAATTTTGGAATCGTTAAAGGTGAACGCTCCAGAAAATGTGACTCCTGAAGGGCATCATTCCCGATTTGCTGGTACTTCATGTTCTGCACCAATTGTTGCAGGTACTATTGCTTGTTATTTACAGGTTTTTCCAGAAGCAGAGGTAGAAGATATTAAACAAGCTTTGCTATCGTCTGCTCGAGTAGATGATTTAGTATTATTGGAAGGAGCAGTTCCTAATAATGGCTTTGGATATGGTAAATTGGATGGATTTAATTTTTTAAATGGTTCAATTATTTATGGATGTCAAGATCCATTAGCATTTAATTTCAATCCAATGGCTAACTTTAGTGATGGCTCTTGTGTATATGAAGGTTGTACGGATACCTTGGCTACCAATTTTGATCCCAATGCAAGCATAGATGATGGTTCTTGTGATTACTTAAATGCTACAGAAAACCTTTTAGCAGAAGGTATATCCATTGATGTACAACCTAATCCTTTTCATGGACAAACAGTGATTCATTATAAAAATGAAACGGGGGTAGAAATGGAAATAGTGATTTTTGATATGTTGGGCAAAAAAAATAGATCTATAACCCTTAGCAATTTAGAAGGTTCTATTATCTTTGATGCAGAAGGTATGTCGGCTGGTGTTTATCTTTTATCCATAAAAGCTGAAAATCAGTTTTTGAAGACAAAACGACTTATTGTATATTAACCTATTCGAAATCCATTATTATGCAACTCTTGGGACCACTTGAAATTGATCAAAAAACCACGCGTTTGGCGATTGAGATTTTAGAACAAAACTATGGAGAAAAAGAAATTATTCTTGCTGGAATTAATAATGCAGGTTCTATTTTTGCGCTAAAATTAAAAAGTCAATTAGAAGCACTTTCTAAAATTTCAGTAAAGCTGAGTAGGATAAGTTTGAATCCTGCCAACCCTTTAGATGCTAAGGTAGAGGTAGACATGGCATTAGAAAACATGGTCAATAAAGTCATCATTTTAGTGGATGATGTAGCCAATACAGGACGAACAATACAATATGCAATGAAACCACTTCTAGAAATTCTTCCCAAGAAAGTAGAAGTGGCTGTTTTAGTAGATCGAAAACATAAATCATTTCCAATAAAAGTCGATTATGTCGGCTTAACCTTAGCTACCACACTCGAAGAAAATATTCGAGTTGAATTGACAGAGAAAAAATCTATGGTGTTTTTAGATTAAGCAAAAGACACGAAGTATTTAGTTTTCCATACGGGTGTTGATATAGAAAAGCTCGGTGGCCAATCGTAATTGATCCTCTTCTATTTTTCCTAAATCAATACTTTGCCATTCTGCTGTAGGGTAAATGGTTTGATATTTTTCATCAACACCTATTTTCATTGGCATGTCAAAGGCTTTGACATCCGCTTCCCATCGATAACAAAAGGTCAGTTTATTGCGTTTTTTCTTGATCTTATAAGTCAATGTAGGGATTGAAGGGTAACTTAAATATTGTTCAAAAAATGCATGGTAATCTTTACCTGTGCAGATATTGACATGTTGTATCCAATCTTCTGTGGTTATGTTGGAAAGTTTGTTTTTCTCATGAAATGATTTTAAAAGATCAAACCATAATTCATCATTCTGTATAGCGTGCCGTAAACTGTGTAAAATCCAGGCACCCTTATAGTAATGATCACTCTCTTTCCAATTTTCCCAATTTACATCTTTTGGCCCTAAGATGGGTTCTTTATTTCCAATCAAAAAACGATTATTGAGCATATATCGAATAGCTTCTTTATATCCATGATGATACTCTACGTATAAGGATTCCATATAAGTAGTAAAGGATTCATGAATCCACATTTCACATAAATCATTACAACTAATACTATTTCCCCAATATTCATGACCTGTTTCATGTACAATAATATAATCGAAGTCAAATCCAGGCGGTAAATTGCCTAAATACCCTCGCATATACTTATTCCCATAAGCAATGGCACTTTGATGTTCCATTCCAAGATAAGGCGTTTCTACTAATGCAAAGCCATCTTCCCAAAATGGATATTCTCCAAAATAATGTTCAAAACTTTCTAAAACACCATGTACTTGTTGGAAGTGTACTTTGGCCTTTTCTAAATTGTTTTTTAAGACATAATAATCTAAGGCAAGTACCTTCTTTTCTTTATTAATATATTGGTCTGAAAAATGGGCATATTCGGCAATGTTTAAGGTTACATTATAATTGTTAATTGGGTAAGAAACAAACCAATCATATACAGTGCTTTCATCTTTTTTCTCTGTTCGAATTAAATTACCGTTGGCTACACACATCAATGGATTGGGGACTTCACAGCGTATACGCACACTATCTGGTTCATCAGAAAGATGATCTTTGTTTGGCCACCACAAACTTGCACCATCGCCTTCACAAGCCACAGCGACCCAATCTTTGCCTTGGTCATCTTTAGACCAAACAAAGCCACCATCCCAAGGAGGCATTTTGGCGATGGTAGGATTTCCATGATATTTAATCGTTATAAATCCACGGTTTCCCTGTTTTTGGGTATTCGGAAAATTTACAAAAACAGCGTCATGCAAACGTTTATATTTTAAAGATTTACCTTCCCATTGAATTTGATCAATAGTCATATTTTTAAATAAATCTATTTGAAGTGTATTGAAATTTTCCTTTATCTGATAATGCATCTCCACCTTTCCCTGAATGGCTTTTTCTATTGGATCAACCACTAGATCAAGATAGTAGAAATGGACATCGTAACAGGTACGTTCTGGACGTAACATTCCTCTTAAGGTATCTGCCTCCGTAAAAGAATAAGTTGAATAAAAATCAGGTTGACCTAAGAGCGTGTTATTAGGCCATAAGAAAAGAATACCGCAGAAAATAGAAGCTAATAATTTTAACATAGATTTTCGATTAAATATCTAAAGTGATTTAGAGGATAAAGTTAAATAATTCACGAAATTTAAATTCATATTCAAATGAAATTCTTTTGTAAGCACGCTTCGTTTTTTTAATCCTCTGATAGTTATAGTTATTCTTGGTTATTGCGCATTGCTTTCAAATGAATATTTTTCATTTAAAAGCAAAGTCAATCATATGAATTACTTAAAAGACTTTTGTAAGTTACAAACAAATTTTTTCTTAATAGATAGTCGTAGAGCTAAGAATCCATCAAATGCTATGTTAATCTTATCAAATACTTAAGTTTTTTTTTTAATTTCACAGAATAATAAAACTCCATTCCTTATGAATACGTTTAAAGTAAGTTTCTTATTTATATTGACTTTATGCTTGACTACATTAAATTCGTGTACGAATAGTACAGAAGAAAAAACAGTAGATAAAATTGCAGGTGATTGGATTATTAAATCAGCAAGTCGAGAGGGGAAAGTTATTCAAACATTAGAAGGTTCTTATCTTAAACTTTCTCCTGATATGCAGCTTACCTCCAACTTGCCCATTAGCCCTTCGGCAAATGCCGAATATACTGTTCCTTATTCTATTGAAGAAGAAGTGTTGAAATTTAAACTTGGTGAAAAGGAATATTCCTTTAAAATGTTGGAAACTGAGGGAGAATTAAAATTATCTTCGACCTTAAGTGGGAAACCTTTTACTTTTGTATTTGTGCAAGAGGAGAAGTAATATCACATAAAAAATAAAAATTTAACCAATCACTTTTTTTCAAAAAGGAAATTTACCTATTTTTGCCCCTTATTTAATTCAACCATTAACCTTAATTAATTATTATGGCTACCAACGAATTCGCCAACCTCCTGGGGACAAAAAAATATAAATATTTAGTTGATCACGATTGTAAGACCATTCGAAAATCAAAAATCCATAAACCAAGTGCGGATTTTGTGGATAAAATATGGACGAACAGCAATCGAAATAATCAAACCTTACGTAGTATGCAAACGCTATTAGGGAATGGTCGATTGGCAAATACAGGATATATGTCCATCTTACCCGTTGATCAAGGAATAGAACATACTGCTGGTGCTTCATTTGCGCCAAATCCAAGTTATTTTGATCCTGAGAATATTGTAAAATTAGCCATAGAAGGTGGTTGTAATGCAGTGGCTAGTACGTTTGGCGTATTGGGTGTGGTATCAAGAAAATATGCACATAAAATACCTTTTGTTGTAAAAATTAATCATAATGAATTAATGAGTTATCCAAACTCTTACAACCAAGTTCTGTTTGGAAGTATCAAAAATGCTTGGGATATGGGAGCGGTTGCTGTTGGAGCAACCATCTATTTTGGTTCTGAAGATTCAAGAAGACAGCTTATTGAAATAGCAGAAGCCTTTGATTATGCCCATGAATTAGGAATGACAACCATTTTATGGTGTTATACAAGAAATAGTGGATTTAAGAAAGACAAAAAAGACTACCATGCATCTGCTGATTTAACAGGTCAAGCCAATCATTTAGGCGTAACGATCCAAGCAGATATCATTAAACAGAAATTACCCGTAACAAACGGTGGTTTTACCGATATTGGTTTTGCAAAATCGCATCCTAAAATGTATTCTCATCTAAGCTCAGATCACCCAATTGATCTTTGTCGTTATCAAGTAGCGAATTGCTATATGGGAAGAGCTGGGTTAATTAACTCTGGAGGAGCTTCTGGAAGCAATGATTTTGCAGATGCGGTAGAAACAGCCATTATAAATAAGCGTGCGGGTGGAGCAGGACTAATTTTAGGAAGAAAAGCTTTTCAAAAACCTTTAAAAGAAGGAGTTAAGCTGTTAAATTTAGTGCAAGATGTATACCTTTCGGATGAAATCACAATAGCTTAAAATCTAGTGGTGAAATAAAAAATTAATGATTTTATTAACACAAGTTTAATTTATTGAAAATCAACAAATTAAACTTGTGTTTTTTGTTTTTTTAGTATTTATTTAACGTCATTTTTACATGTGTTTGGGCATTATTCTTTTGTTTTCTACGTTATAAATACTAACTTGCAATGTAGGCTCTATGCCTAAATTACTTGTTTAAATCCTTGTTTATGGGCTGGTTTAAAAGACTTAAGGAAAATATTACAACTACTACTAAGAATAAGAAGGAAACTCCTGATGGTCTTTGGTATAAGTGCCCTCGATGTAAAATAGCCATTACTTCAAAGGAGCATAAAGAACGAAATTATACTTGTTCTGGTTGTAATTATCATCACCGAATTGGTTCGGAAGATTACTTTAAAATCATTTTTGATAGCAAATATACCGTGCTATATGATAATTTGGTCTCTAAAGATTTTCTAAAATTTACAGATCTTAAATCTTACGAAGATCGTTTAGTTCAAGCCAAAGAAAAAACAGGATTGAGAGAGTCTATTTCTGTTGCGCATGGCAAAGTAAACCGATTAGATTTGGTAATAGCTGCTATGGATTTTTCTTTTATCGGAGGATCTATGGGCTCTGTAGTTGGTGAGAAAATCGCTCTTGCTATTGATTATTGTCTAAAACACTCCATTCCTTTAATGATTATTTCTAAATCGGGTGGTGCACGGATGATGGAATCGGCCTTTTCATTGATGCAAATGGCTAAAACATCTACTCGACTTACTCGGTTGTCCAAAGCTGGAATTCCTTACTTCTCTTTTATGACTGATCCTACTACAGGTGGTGTTACTGCTTCATTTGCTATGCTCGGGGATATCAATTTCGCAGAGCCTGAAGCATTAATTGGATTTGCAGGACCTAGAGTTATTAAAGAAACGATTAAAAAGGATTTGCCTAAAGGGTTTCAGACTTCTGAATTCCTTCTTGACCATGGTTTCTTAGATTTTATTGTTGATCGAAATAATCTCAAAGATCGAATTGCGGATTTATTGCATTTGTTCAAAAAGCCAATGGAAAAAACTAATGGAACTACCTCCA
>JAHDCJ010000002.1:0-28206 GCA_020629935.1 Saprospiraceae bacterium
GAATCCTTTTGATCTGGGCGTAATTCTGCGGAAGGCGGTTTGGTTATCGAGTTTTCTGGAATGACTTCCTTATCTTTATTGATAAAACGAGCCAATTCAAACACTTCTGTTTTATAGACATCTCCAATCACAGAAAGTCCACCAGCCATATCGCCATATAATGTACCATATCCAACGGCGGCTTCGCTTTTGTTGGAAGTATTTAATAAGATGTAACCAAACTTATTGGATAGTGCCATAAGAATTAAGCCTCTAGATCGCGCTTGGATATTTTCTTCGGTTACATCAAAAGGCTTATCTTGAAATGTAGGTTTTAGCGTATTTAAAAAGGCATTATATGGTTCTTGTATGGCTATGATATCGTATTCCATGCCTAAGTTTTTGGCCAATTGTTCGGCATCACTAACCGAATGGTCGGAAGAAAACTTGGAAGGCATGAGCACACCACGTACATTTTCTGCACCTAAAGCGCGAGCGGCTAAAGCACAGGTTACCGCCGAATCGATTCCGCCTGACAATCCTAAAATGGCTTTTTTGAAACCTAGTTTTCCAAAGTAATCTTTAATGCCTAAGACGATAGCATCGTGAATTAATTGCATTTTATCTTTAGGTTGTTCAAACTGTTGATTGCCTTGAATGACGTCTTCAAGGTCATAGGTTTTTAGTGCTGATTCGAAGTAAGGCATTTCATCATAAATATTTCCATTGGGAGAAATGACTAAAGAACCTCCATCGAAAACAATTTCGGTTTGAGCCCCCGCATGATTGCAATAAAACATGGGAAGGCCATATTTAGTTACATTCGCCTTTAGAATATCAATTCGTGTAGCGGCTTGTGAATAACTAAAAGGAGAAGCAGAAAGATTAAGGACAAAATCTGGATTTTGATCCATCATTTCGTCTAAGGGGCAAATTTTATAGAGTGGATTTTCGTTACCCACATTCCAAATATCTTCACAAATAGTTAGGGCAATTTTCTTTCCCTTATATTCAACGACTTTAAATTCGGTGCTCGGTTCAAAATAGCGATATTCGTCAAAGATATCGTAAGTTGGTAGTAAGGCTTTATTCGCAATGTGTTTGACTTCTCCATTGGCAAGAAACCAAGCAGAGTTAAATAAATCTTTCCCTTCGACCACTGGGTTTCTACTTGGAGCACCAACTACAATGGCAATGCCATGAGCTTCTTTTGCTAAGGCTTGCACAACTTCTTCGCAGCTTTCAATGAAGTCATCAAATTCTAAAAAGTCGCGTGGAGGATAGCCACAAACACTCAACTCCCCAAAAACGATGATATCTGATTTTTCGGCTTTCGCTTGGGCCACAGCAGTTAGCATATTTTTTAGATTCCCTTCAAAATTTCCAATGTGGTAATTTAATTGTGCGAGGGTAATTTTCATGATTTATTTTTTTGTGAAAAAAAATTCAATACGTTTAGTTCATTACAAATATACAATACTTAGTTTTAAAAGTAAACTAAGAAAATGAAATTATTGATAAAAATAAAAAAGGCATCCAATATTGGATGCCTTTTAATGTATTTTTTTAGAGAAATTGGATTAGAACATAACGCCTAATCGAATATTGATTGCATTCATAATCGCTTTAGAATCTTCCGTTTCATTTCCAGTAGGTTGATATTGAGTACCGTTGTTTTTAGTTAAATCCATAAAACCACCTTGGAAGTAAAGACCTGCGACGAGGGAAGTACTTTGAGAAACTTCCCATTCTACACCACCGCCAATACCCCAAGAGATATTTACGAAATTCATGTCTGCGTTAATATTTTCTTTTGTAGTTTCAAGACCAGCGCCACTAATATTTCCACGAGCTTGTGTTTTAATTCCTACGGTGATAGGGACTTCGCCATAATATCGAAGATAGTTTATTTCGTTTGTTCTTAATTTGATACCAAAAGGAATTTCTACGGATTGTAATTTATAAGTTAAGTTACTACCGTTGGGGATAGAATCAAGTCCTGTCGTTTTACTTTCTACTACTGTTTCTGGCCAAAGATTTCCTCCAGTAGTATGGTTCAAGGTTCCTCCTTGGTTAAAGGCAAGAGCGATTCCTGTGGTAAATGCATAATTTTCTGCGAAAAAATATTCACCAACAGGGTGTAATTTAAATCCAAAATTTGTTCCTTGTGCATTGATTGTATTATCGTTCGAGCCCATCCAAGAAATGAAAGGGACAGCATGTATTCCCAACCTAAATTCTTGGCTATAGGCAGAAGTAATACTTAGAAGAAATAAAGAAAGTACTACAATTTTTTTCATGGTTCTAAAGTTTAGAATTACTAAATATGTTTATTAACAATTAAATCAAAATACATTGATACACATGAACAATACCACCTGCATCAAAAGTCAGTTGCTAAACCTACTAGTTTTAGTGGTTTTATTGAGCCTATTAATGGTCAATTGCACAAGCAAAGGTAAAAATATTCCTGATGTTTCAAATATAGAAGTCCCAGTTAATATTTTTCGATTTGAAAAAGACCTTTTTGAATTGGATACAAATAACTTTGAAACCGCATTAAATGTGCTCAATGAAAAACATGGAGAATTTAGTGAATTGTATTTTGGAGAGCTATTGGGCGCCTTTGATTCGATACAAGCGCCATTAGGTCCAATGCCTTATATTATGGGATTTGTGAAGGATGCTCGACTTCGTAAATTACATGACACCTGTCAGATTGTGTTTAAGGATTTTGAACCAGTAGAAAAAGAATTTGAACAAGCCTTTAAGTTTTATAAATATTACTTTCCAGAAAAACCGACGCCACAGGTGACCACCTATCTATCGGAATATCACCTACAATCTTTTATTTATGGTGAAGATAAATTGGCCGTAGGAGTAGATTTCTTTTTAGGAGAAGATTATCCTTATCGATTGTATAACCAAGGGAATCCTAATTTTTCAAATTATTTGACTCGATCATTTAACAAAGATCATTTAGTACTTAAGACAATGGAAGTGCTTGTTGAAGATATAGTAGGAAAACCAGGGAATGTGCGTTTATTGGAGTTTATGATTGAATCGGGAAAAAAGCGTTACATCCTCGATCTTTTGATGCCCCATGCCCCAGATTCTGTGGTATTTAATCAAAGTGGTATTCATATGGATTGGTTAGAAGCCAATGAATCTCAAATGTGGGCCTTTTTTGTTGGACAAGAAATGCTTTATGAAACGAATATTAAAACCTTTGCTAAGTATGTAAATCCAAGTCCAAGTTCGCCTGGAATGCCTCCTGAATCTCCTGGAAATACAGCCACTTTTATGGGATATAAAATTGTTTCTTCATTTATGGAAAGAAATCCCAATGCTACTTTAGAAGAAATGATTGCATTGAAAGACGGACAAGCGTTTTTAAATAAATCGAAATATAAACCGAAAAAATAAGGTTAATCTATTCTGTAGCGTTTTGGATCAGTTGGATAAAAAATTGGATACATTTTTCGTAATCTTCAATATCTACATATTCGTTGTTCCCGTGTATCCCATGTAGAGATTCTATTTTTACCTGAACAGGTAAAAAACGATAGATATTATCACTAACAATACCATAATGTCTAGAATCTGTGCCTGCTAATACTAATGCAGGAGAAACCACAGATTCAGGAAAAACTTCTTTAATGGTGCTATGAAGAATTTGAAAGCCAAAACTTTCCGTACTAGAAACTTTAGACGGGTTTCTTCCTGATTCAAAAACGGAAACTTCAATTCGATCATCATCAATAGTTTGCTTTACTTGGGCAATAACCGTTTCTATTGTTTCCCCTGGTTTTATTCTAAAATTTACTTTTGCTTCTGCTTGACTTGGTATCACATTATCTTTCAAACCGCCGTCAATCATGGTGATGGCAGTAGTCGTTCGAATCAACGCATTGGTTGCAGGAGCACTAGATAACTGACGTTTTAGTAATCCATTAAACAACCATCTATTGGCAACCACCACATTAATGGGGAAATTCATTTCTGGTCCGACATAGTCAAAAAGTAGTTTTGCACTTCCATCTATTTTACCTGGAAAAGGATTTTCTTCTAAGCGACTTAGTGCTTTAGACATAATACCCAACGTAGTGGATTTCTCTGGAGTAGAAGAATGGCCTCCATGATAATTAATACTAAGGTTTAAAGTAACGTATCCTTTTTCTGCAATGCCAATTAACCCGACAGGTTTATCTAGCCCAGCCATAGCTTCTTCTAGAACGACCATTCCTTCATCAAGCACGAATTCAAATTCTATGCCTTCTTCCTTAAATTTTTTGGCCATAACTGTTGCACCGTTGGCGCCACTAATTTCTTCATCATGTCCAAAGGCAAGATAAATTGAACGCTCTGGTTGAAAATTAGCCTTCAATAAATGTTGAACAGCTTCTAACAAACTAAAGACAGCGATTTTATCATCCAACGCGCCTCTTCCCCAAATTTGTCCATTTTCAACTTTTCCACTAAAAGGAGGCGCCTTCCATTCTGAAAAGGCTTTTTCTTCTACAGGAACCACATCTGTATGTCCAATAAGAAGAATGGGCTTAAGTTGAGCATTTCGTCCAGGCCATTTATAAATCAAACTATAGTCATTAATCACTTCTTTTTCTAATAAGGAATCAACCAAAAAGAAACTACTATCTAGGTAATGAATAAACTGGTCGAAAGCAATCGTATCAATCCAATTGGAATTGGATATCGTGGGAAATTGTAAAGAGGTGGCAAATCGGCCTACCGCATCCTTATCTATTGGAGTCAATTTTACTGGTGCTACTGCAATTTGTTTAGAGGTAAATCGCAGGGTGTTAATCGCCAAAATAGCGATTAATATCAAGAGGAGAAAAAAGAATAATTTGAATAATTTCTTCATCGAATAAATGATCTTTAGAACAAAAGTAAGAAGATTTTTTCCAGAAAAACAATATCCAACAAAAGAATGTCAATTTTTATCCATGATACATTTGTGTTTTTTTTAATTGATTGCAAATCAGGTGTTTGTGTATGTGTGTGTTCGTTTTTTATATTCAAAAAGTTCGATTTTTATATTTTCTCGTTCGATTTTAATACCTCCCTATTAGGTTTTTGGGGCACATTTGTAATGTAAGACAGCGTAGCGGTTTAGGTGGAATAAAATGAAAATAAGTTGACATTTTAAAAAACCATTCAATACCATGAAAAAGCCTTTAAATGCATAAAACCGACCGCTCAATACCATTGACAATTTTTTTTAATATAAAAATGGTTGTTTTACATAAATGAAGATTTAATCTTATCGCCCCCCAGCGATAGCATTATTTTAGACCAACAAAAATCAACCTCATGAGAAGAAGCAAAATGAGATCCGTTTTTCTTCTATTGAGTATCAGTTTTTATCTGAGTTCAACATTGATTGCGCAAGATGTAGAAGCTGTTACAGATAGTTTGAAAAATTTTAGTTCAAAATCAGTCAAGGTAACTGGAGGTTTATCTGCCTCAAATACGTGGTATTTTGTCAACGGAATTAATCCAAGAAAAGATGCCTTACAATGGCTTCTTCACGCCAATTTAAACATTAATATCGCAGGATTTAATATTCCCTTTTCGGCCACTTTTTCCGAAGGGAATAAAGAATTTAATCTACCTTCATTTCTTATTGCAGGCATAAGTCCTCGGTATAAATGGGCTACACTTCATCTCGGAGATCGTAGCCTTAACTATTCTAAATATACTTTATCTGGACATAACTTTTTCGGAGTGGGAACAGAACTCGCACCAAAGAAGTTTTATTTCAGTGCAATGTATGGCCGACTAAAAAGAGCCGTAGCGGAAGATCTAGTGAGTCAACAAAGCTTAGACCCATCCTTCCGACGAATGGGTTTAGGATTTAAGTCTGGATATAAAGATCGGAACAATGAACTATCGGTGATTTTATTTAAAGCTTATGATCTTGAAAGTTCATTAGCGCTCAATCCAATAGAGCAAGAAGTTCTTCCTGGTGACAACACCATATTAAGTGTAATTGGAAGAAAGAAATTAGGTAAACATTTTTCAATAGATGGCGAATATGCACGCAGTGCTTTTTCAAGAGATAAACGCAGTGACCTTTTAACTACAGAAGATAAAAATGCAGGGAATACGATGTTGGGTTTACATAAGGCAAGAACATCTTCTTCGTATAAAAATGCGGTTAAGGGAGGCGTACAATTTTCTACTGGACAAAGCCGAATTCGATTAGATTATGAACGAATTGATCCCGAATTTAAAACGATGGGTTCTTTATTTTTTAATAATGATATTGAAGACATCACTGCAAGTGTTTCTAGCCGAATACTGAAAGGGAAAATGAGCTTTAATGTACATGGTGGTATTGAAAGAAACAACATACAACAAAAAGAAGTTACAGGAAATATCCGGGCAATTGGAAGTCTAAATATAGCATATAACCCTAATGCGAAATTGGGCTTTGCTGCGGGATATTCTAATTTTAGAAATACCACTAAATTAAAAGCACAGGCTGATCCTTTTAACTTAGTGGATTCCATCTTTCTAGCTCAAGTTACACAGAATGCTAGTTTCTCTGCCAATTATAATATGGGAAAAGAAAATGGAAACCCTTCTTCAATAACACTCATCTTATCACATCAAACAGCAAATAGTATTGAGAATGATATAGTGCTTTTACAAACCACGCGCTTTTATAATGGAAATCTAATTTATAATTATCGATTCATCAATAAAGACATGACTATAGGCGCATCCTTCAATGGAAATAATAGTATTGTTCCAATGTCAAACACATTGGCCATTGCCCCAGCAGTTTCCTTATACAAAGGCTTCTTTGAACAAAAACTACAGACCACATTTCAAACTTCTTACAGCTTTGTTTATACCAACAGCCTCGCTTCTGCACAAGTACTTAATTTTGGTGTTGGAGTAAATTATAACTTCTTAAAGAACCATGTGGTTTCTTTAAATACAGCTTTAACAAATCGCTTTCCAGCGGGAACAGTCCTAAGCAATTTTATTGAATCATCAGGAACATTAGCTTACTTCTTCCGATTTTAATTTTTGAAAAAGAAATCCCACGAGATCATGATAAATAGAATAAAAAATATAAAAATCCTTTTATTAGTTTTTGGATTTTGTTTGGCGCTAATGCAAAACGGGAATGCACAAATTATCTATCCAGTGACCAATACATTACAGGCCATTCCTCCATTTACACCTTACTTAAATGATTATGCAAGTCCAGTAAATAATAAGTTAATATATACGCTTATTATGAACGACAATAATGAAACGTTCTACCAAGGAAGGCTTAAAATTTCTATTGAAGGAAATGGAATTACCTTGACGACCAAGAACGATTTTTTACCGCCTCCAATACGTATGAATTATGCTATGCCTGTTCAATTATCGGGTATGGATTTAGCGCCATATTTTAACCCAAATAATTTAGATTTTCAAGGGTTAACTTACCAGGATTTCATTCGTACAGGACGACTTCCTGACGGAAATTATACCCTTTGTATTCAAGCATTTGATTATAAACGATCAGAAGAAAAACCAATTTCAAATGAAGTTTGTACCAACCTTTTTATTATAGAACATGATCCTCCAGTAATTGTAACGCCTATAGGAGAAATTACCCCAACACAACCTCAAAATTTACCTTTTACTTGGGAACGACGCCATATTGGTGCCTTTCCTGTAGAATATACTTTGGAAGTCTATGAGTATAACCCTCAACTCGGATTGACGATGGATCTTACGATTGCAACTACCCCTGTAATCTTCAAAAAAACAATTAGTAATTTAACCACGATTCCGTATGGTCCATTAGAACCAACTTTAAAAGTTGGACAAAAGTATCTTCAACAAGTACAAGTAAAAGATATCACTGGCTTAAACCATTTTAAAAACAATGGATACAGTCAAGTAGAAATCTTTACCTACGGAGGAGCATGTGCTTTACCCCAAAACATAAGCTCTTCTGTAGATGGAAGTACTTCAGCAACCATCTCTTGGGATGCCATCACAGGAGCCTATGCGAAATACACCGTACGATATAAAGATAAGGAGTTTCCTAATGCAAGTTGGTATGAAGAAACTACATTTAGTAATTCTGTCACGCTTTCTAATTTGGAGTCAGGAACTACCTATTTATTTCAAGTACAAAATGATTGTGGAGGATATGAAAGTGAACTTTCTCCTAGAGATGAATTTGTATTAGAAGAAGAAGCATTTGATCCAGATAGTTATCAATGTGGAGATCAATTTGAAATTCCTGAAGTTACCAATACAGAAGATATTTTATTATTAGGCCCAGGAGATATTGTAAATATTGGCGGATTTAAATTACAAATTACTGAATATGAAAATAATGATGGACGATATACAGGGGCAGGGCGTGTCAAAATTGACTTCCTCAACTTTTGGGTTTATGTAGAATTTGAAGACTTAGGGATAAACACAGATCGCCAAGTTTATGAAGGGGAAGTTACCGCCACAAGTACCCTTGAAGAATTCGATCCAGAAGCTTTGATTGGTGTAGAAACGACCTTTGGAGACTTAGAAAACTTTTGTAAACAAACCGTAGATGAAAACGGGTTTGATCCTAATGGAGTACATGCGGAAACTAATTCAGAATATGGTCCAGACGGTTTCAATGCAAAAGGTTGTAATGCCCAAGGACAAAACCGAGAAGGTGGCGCCTGTGCAGACGAAGAAGAAACTGGGTTTTTAAATATTCAAGACCAAATGGCAGAAGATGCATTAGCTTGTAATTGTGATGCGGAAACCTTGGCCGCTTCTTTAGAAGAAAGCGAATATCAAAAGCGAATGCGGTATATGAAAAATTACCAACAGGGTCAAGCAAGATACCAATTGGTAATGGATGAAAACCGAATTTTATCTACAGGCGGATCAGGAAGTAACGACCCCAAAGAATTACCATTGGGCGTACAACAAGATTCCTCCAACTCTAAAAACTTAATTGTTTTTGATAATATGGTTTTTACTACGGAAGGAGCAAGCTTAGATGCTTACTTTACTTTAATTGTTCCAACAACAGGAGACTCTGTTATTTTCAGCGCAAAAGAAATTGGATTTAACCCCACAGGTGTGGAAGATGATGGCCGAATGGAATTAACAAGTAATGTGAGTGTGGTTTTAGGTAATAATATGTTGCTTACGCTAAAAGGCGAAAACAATGGCACTTTTGTCTCTTGGGATTGTAAAGGATTTGAAGAAGTACACATTGATGGAGACATTGAGTTTTGTAGAGAGTTTGTGATTCCTGTAGATGAAACGGGAGCACCATTGGAAGATCCAGAGCGTGTAAAAGCTTCCTTTACCACCTCCTTTAAAGAATGGGATGATTTTGCAGTTACGGTAGATGTAACTCCTTTTCAAGTAGCTCGATTAGATAGTGTGATTTGGCGAGTAGAAGAAGCCGTGTTTGATTTTAGTTCTACTCAAACTCCCGACATGGTTTTATTTCCAGATAACTATGAACACCCAGATGTTAATTTTGAAGAAGAATCTTTTGAAGGCTGGAAGGGACTATATATGAAACGAGTATCTGTTAAATTACCTGAGCATTTTGAAGATGGAGAAACGGTAGAAGAATCCGAAATTGGTGCAGAAAATTTAATCATTGATAATACTGGTTTTACCTCCGATCTTTTTGCTACCAGTGTCATTGACATTGAAAAAGGAACGATTGGGAATTGGGCCTTTAGTA
Source organism: Saprospiraceae bacterium (assembly GCA_020629935.1). Taxonomy (GTDB): domain Bacteria; phylum Bacteroidota; class Bacteroidia; order Chitinophagales; family Saprospiraceae; genus JAHDCJ01. The sequence continues at coordinate 9,719 of JAHDCJ010000002.1, forward strand.
TAGATTCTTTTGCTATCCGAATTCAGTCTAATGATTTCCAAAGCGTTTATTTTGCGGGAGAAATTGAAGTGCCGATTTTCAAAGATAGTACAGGATTAGAATATGCCGCGTATATCAATCCTGGCTGCCAATACAATTTTGAAGTTACCCTTTTAGATACGATCGAACTGGCCCTTTGGAAAGCACGATCAGAGTTATATCCGAACTCTACCATTGCAATGGGCTATGGAGAAGAAGACGGTTTTACCGCTGAAGCTTCTCTTTATGGAATTGCGGAAATTGATGTAAAATTCGGAAAGAAGAAAAAGGATGATGTAAAGATGAAAGGGGTGCATTTTGAAGGATTAACCGTAAGAACTGCCGCACCGTATATCGAGTTTGGAACTTGGGGTTTACTAAAACCAGAAGGCCCAGAAGAAAAAGATAAAGAGGATGGATTATTATCTAAAATTCCGCTAACCATTAATGATTTCCAATTAAAAACAGAGGATGATCGAGTAGGGCTTTATGTCAATGCTTCGGTTACTTTAATGGGATCTGAAGAAGGCGGATTTGGAGGAGAAGGCGGATTAACTATTTGGGGAAAAAGAGAAGAAAGTACTTTGGCTGGATTTATTCCAAAGTACGCTTTCGATGGGGTAGAAGTAGAGTCTTTTGAAATTGAAGCTTCTGGACCAGCCTTTAGTCTAGAGGGAAGTTTAGAGTTTTATGAATCAGATCCTTTATTTGGAAGTGGAATTCGAGGGAAAATTGACGCTTCTTTCGAACCAGGATTGTCCGTCGAAGCCATAGGGCAATTTGGCCGTGTAAATGATTATAATTATTTCTTTGTAGATGCGATGTTAAGAGCAGATCAAGGAATAGCAATCGCGAATACAGGCTTAGCATTGTTTGGCTTTGGTGGTGGGTTATATCACCACATGTCACAAGCTTCTTTAGTCACACTACTTCCAGATGAAAATGGAGATACACCTGAAATTGATGAAGAATCAGAATTGGGAGTGTCTTTATCAGGGACGCGATATTTACCTGATGAAAATACATTCTTAGGACTTAAAGCAACGGTAGCCATTGGTACCATTCGTCCAGAAGCATTTAATGCCGATGTGACTTTTGAAATTGCATTTAGAGATAATGGAGGTGTACGGATGATTGGTTTCGAAGGAGATGCTTATTTTATGACGCCACCCAAAGCAGACCGAGAAGATGCGTCTGTACGAGCGAGTTTAGATATGACATATGATTTTGAAAATACGGTACTTCATGCAGATATGACTGTTTATGTCAATGTTTATGGCGGAGCGATTGCAGGTGCTTATGAAAATAATAAAGTAGGGGATGCTGTACTTCATTTTGAAAGTACAGACCATTGGTATATTCACATTGGGCATCCTGATACTCGATTGGCAGTGAAAGTTCAAATACCTGGATTAGAGATTGAGTTGGCTCAGTTTACCGCTTATTTATGTGCAGGAACGGAGTTACCCCCAATGCCCGCATTACCGACCAATGTAAGTTCTATTATCGGAGATTTAGATTTAGCAAGAGATGAAGCCATTGCAGGTAATGGCGGAGGATTTATGTTTGGTGCAGCCTTTGATGCCCAAACAGGAAATCAAGAGTTTGCGATGTTCTACGGACGATTCGGAGCAGGTATTGGCTTTGATGTAATGATGAAAAATTATGGAGAAGAAGTTACTTGTAAAGGCCAAGACGGTCCAATAGGAATTGATGGCTGGTATGCCTCAGGTCAAATGTGGGCTTATGTAGATATGGAAATTGGAATTCATGTAGACCTTTTAGGGTATGAAGGAGATTATTCAATTATTGAAGCGGCAATGGCTGCGGCTCTACAAGCAGAATTACCAAATCCAGTTTGGGCAAGAGGAGTTGTAGGAGGTCGTTATAGTATCCTTGGCGGCTTAGTTTCTGGAGATTGTAAATTTGATTTTGAATTAGGTGATCGTTGTGAAATGGTGGGCGGAAGTCCACTCGCTGGAATCAAAGTAATCCAATCCGTTACACCAGCAGAAGCTGCTAGAGATGTTGATGTGTTCAACACCCCACAAGCTTCTTTTAATTTACAATTAGATAGAGAATTTGAATTGAGAGATCGAGATGGTAATGAAGTAGCTTTCCGTGCTAAATTAGATTACTTCACAGTTAAAGCTACAGGAAATACAACAAAGCCAGATGTAGTGGTAGAAGCAGGACCCATTGTAGGCGAATTGGTTTGGAATGCAGAAAAAGATGTCGTTGCCTTTGAATCTTTTGATATTCTTCCTGGCTTCGCAGAAATCGAATTAGATGTTCGAGTTATTTTTGAAAAGAAGGTATTCGGTGGAGTTTGGACGCCTTTAATTGTCAATGGAAAAGAAGCAGAAGAGCGATATAATTATACCTTCGAAACAGGTGAAGCACCAGATTATATTCCACATAATAATATTGAATACGCCTATCCTTTATTAGATCAATACCATTTCTTAAAAGATGAGGCTTCTGATCGACAAGCTTACATTAGTTTAAAACGAGGACAACCGTACTTATTTACCAATGATCCTGATTTTAATAAAGTAGTGCGTTTTATTTCTACAGGACCAAATGAATCTTTGACTTCAGAATCTGCTTCATTAAACTATGATTCGGGAGCGCGATTGGTTACTTATAATATTCCAAACAATCTTGTAAATCAAAATGTATATCGAATCAACTTTGTGAATGTGCCTACTCAAGAAAATGTAGCACTAGATGCTAATGCTACCGTAAAAGAAGTAGACTTGTCTGGAGCAGGAGGCACGGGAGCGGCTGTGGTTAAGGTAAAAGAATTGGAAGGAACCAAAGAAAACTTCCAAGAGAAGAACTTCTTTGAATCACATTTCCGAACGAGTGTACATAGTACATTTAATCAAAAACTAGATGCTTTAGCTTTTGACAAAGCAACGGATTATCCACTAAGAGCATATAGAGATACCGATCCAACAAAAGATGCATATAATGGAATTTACGAAATTCGAATGCGTGTTTCTGGAAACGAAGTCTTTGATAAATTTGAAATATCAGGAGATGAAGTGCGACAATTGCCTGCATTGATTCAGTATGAAGCAGGAACTGCAGCTCCTTGGTTTCAACAAGATCTTAATCCAACAATTTATGATCATTTCCCAGATGCGAATGTAGATTATGAATGGAGAACAGAAGAGACATATGGTCGAGTTCCGGTTGGTGCAATGGATATTCGTCAAGAAAATAATGCTCGAATGTTAGGAGAAGAAGATGTGGTTGCCAATACGGTTGGAAATCCTATCGCCCCTGATGCGCAGTTTATCTACAATGTTGATTGGGCAGCATATAAGGATTATCTAAACTTCTTGCAACAGGTTACTTCAAAGTTGACTTACCTAGAAAACCTACCATCGTATTATACGGAGTATGCAGAAACACCTTATCCGTTTATGCGGACAGGAGATTATCCGATTGATGTAAATTATACTTTACCAGGAAAAACGACGCCAACAACGACTCGAACATTAATTATGAAACGAGGTTAATCATTGATTAATTTTTTAAATAAAAATAAAATGAGATCCATTATTTTAAATTTTATAATCGTGCTTAGTCTATGTAGTTTTTCTTTTGAACTACAAGGACAAGAGGAGCAAAAAGATGCCTTTAAAATGATTAGTCGAGCAACAGAATCTGAGGTGATGTTGCGATGGGCACCAAACAGTCCTACTGTTTTGGATGCGATCAAAAACGAAGGTTGTATCGTAGTACGACATACCGTATTAAGAAACGGTAAAGTGACTCCATTTAGCGAACGTTCTGTTGGAAAACAATTAAGTCCAACACCAATTAAACCAGCTTCGGAAACTGTATGGAAAGGTTTAATGGCTAAAAGTGATTTTGCTAAAGTGGCAGCACAAGCTTTATTTGGAAAAGGTTTTGAAGTATCAAATGAGGTAAATGATATTGGTTCCATTATCAATGCTTCTAGAGAACAAAATAATCGATTCGGCTTTGCTTTGTTTGCTGCGGATCAATCTACAGAAGTAGCCGAAGCTATGGGCTTGATGTATGTAGATAAAGACATTAAAGATGGCGAGCGGTATTTGTATAAAGTATATGCTGCTGGAAGCTCAGGTAGTCAGATTGATACAGGGTTTACCCTAGCGGGGAAAGAAGATTTTTATCCATTACCCAAACCTCTTTATATAAAAGCAGAATTTGATGATCGAGTGGTTGAAGTAAGTTGGAATAAAAAATATTTCAATGATATTTATTCCGCTTATTTTATTGAAAGATCAGCAGATAATGGACAAACGTATCAACGCCTAAACGAGAAACCTTTTGTTAATTTGACCAAAGGTCAAGAGCAAGCTTCAGTAGATGCGAGTAGAGCCTTTTATTTAGATAGTCTTCCTAGAAATGGGAAATTATATATGTATCGAGTTATTGGTCGTACCCCATTTGGTGAAATGAGTCCACCTTCAGATGCAGTAGCAGGAATGGGACAAAATGGTCCCTTAGGTTTACATCCTGCATTGATTGGTTCATTTCCAGGGGAAGATGGTTTTAATATCGTTTGGCGTTTTCCAGAAGATTATAATAGTGAGTTAAAAGGATTTCGTATTGAACGAGCAAATAAAGCAGAAGGGCCATATGAAATTTTGAATAAAAACCTTTTGCCACCGAATGAGCGAAACTTTACAGATCCCAAACCGAATCCAACCAACTATTATAAAATTACGGCGATAGATTTGAATGATAATCCAATGAGTTCTTACCCAGGATTAGCACAATTGGAAGATAGTACACCGCCCGCGGCACCAACTGGTGTAAGAGGTATTATTGATAGTACAGGTGTAATGAAAGTCGTTTGGGACTTAGGTAATGAACCCGATTTGATGGGATGGAGAGTATATATTGGAAATAAAAAAGGTGCAGAATTTAAGCAAATCACTAAAGACGTGTTGACACGAACCGTTTTCATAGATACGATCTCCATGCGAATGGCCAATGCGGAAGTGTATGTGAAAATTATGGCTTTAGATTTTCATCATAACCCATCGACGTTTTCAGAAATTCAAACTATTCGTAGACCCGATTTAATTCCGCCTTCGCCACCAGCAATTGGTAAAATTGATGCAACTGAAGATCGCTTATTTTTTGATTGGCACCCAAGTAGTAGTCTGGATGTAGCAGGCCATAAAATATACCGAAAATACACCTTTAGCGAAAATTGGGAATTGGTTAAAGAGTATGAAAACAAAGAAATTAAAGATGATATGCGTTGGGTAGATGTAGATGCTAAGCCAGGTTATAAATATCATTATAAAGTAGAAGCGATAGATCTTTCTGGTTATGTAACTCCTTCCATTGTGATTGAAAGTGGGAAGGTGAAAACAGGAATGGAAACAGGAATTAGCAATGAAAAAGGAAAAGCAGACCGAGAAAACAAACAAGTAGAATTGACATGGTTGTGCAAAGACGGAAAAGAAAAATACCTAAGCCGTTTTGTGATTTATCGAGCTTATGGTAATGCTAAACCCGTAGCCTACGAATCTCTAGATCCTACAAAAGCATTAGGGACAGACGGAAAGCGGTATGTCTATAAAAATAAGCAAGTGAAGATGAATACCTCTTATACTTATCAAATAAAAGCAGTATATGCCGATGGAGCAGAATCTCCATTAAGCAAAAAAATTAAAGTGAATTACTAAAAACTTATCACCGCGTGAGGTGCCTGGATGAGTGCCTGATTAAGGCAGCCTGCAAGGCCGAACGTTAGTGAGCTAAGTAAGGAACCGACCCCGCAGGGGGCACGCCCCAATAAAAACATATAAAAAACGAATATTATGAACATTCGAAAGGTTTATTTAGCAATTTTTCTTGTTAGCGGGTGGCTGACTATGCTAGAAGCTCAGGTTACTTTTCATTATAAAGTAATTCGACTCTATTCTAATGTCGATACAGAAAGTGGAGATGAGGGACACAAGTTTCATACAAAAGGGTATGTGGGTACCTATAACGGAACATGGACCGAAATTGCCAGCACTCCTGATGAAGGTACATATGGGGCTTGTTGGGCATACAACCAAGGAGATGTAAATGTTTATCCCGATAATGAATTTTGGTCGTATTCATACACTCCCAGTGGTCCTAATAATATTGGTATTCGAGTCGCAATGGATTATCATGAATCTGACCCTAATAGTGATGGTTGTGTACCTGATTCAGGAGATGATTGTCAGGTCATTGCCTATATATTGACAAGGGATGCTGCTGTTATTCCTACATATAATACAGTATACTCTTTTGGTCAATATGAAAGAACTTGTGATGGCGATGCTTTAGGTTGGGACTTGGGTGTACGATATACTTTTGATTCAAATACCTTAAACACTTTAGAAACCCAAATCAATGGTGTCAATCAAAATAATGCTTGTATCAATGAGCCCATCACTTTATCCATTAATAATGCAATGGGTAATTCAAATGGTTGGGCTTATGATTATAACTATTCTTATGATGGGAGCACTTGGTATTGGGTAGGTGGTACTGCAAATGGAGATAACACAACCGATGAAACGATTACTTTCACTCCAACACAAACAGGCAACTTATATTTCAGAGTGCGTATAGACGGAGGCGATTTAACCAGTCAATATTTTACATTCCCAACCGTTTTTGTTTATGATCAATTGGTTACGAGTGTAGGTTATGATTATTCTAATACGGACAATAATGGAAACGTAACTTGTTTTGGAGCGGATAATGGAGTAATTGATGTAGATTTTATAAATGGAGTTACTCCTGTTGCATCTACTTATCGAATTCGGTTATTTAGAAATTCAGGATCTGGAACAGAGGTAAGTCCAGCGACCTATTCTTACTTTTCGGGATTAGCACCAGGAACGTATCAAATCATAATTGATGCAGGAAGTGGGAACAGCAACCCTTGTTCCTACGATGAACTGATTACCATCACAGAACCTGCTCAATTAAATATGTCTTCCATCGGAATTACAAATGTAACCTGTAATGGAAATAATAATGGAACCATCGAACTAAGCCCAAGTGGTGGAATAGGAGAATGGACCGTTGAGCTTTCTGGCCCAGTGAGTCCATCCATAACAACATTTAACAATGCCTTATTTACGGGATTACCACCAGGGTCGTATACTGCTACATTGACGGATGAAATGAATTGTACGATAAACTATTCAGGAAATCCAATTATAATTACAGAGCCTGCATCGATTTCTACAAGCGATGTATCAACCAATGTGGTTTGTTTTGGACAAAACGATGGAACTATCACCACCACAGTTACTGGCGGAACTGGGCCATATTCCTATAATTTATATGATAATGCAGCAACCATGAATGTAGCTACATATCCCGGTCAAGGGAGCACTTATACTTTAACGGGGATTTCTCCAGGGACTTATTTTGTGGATATTGTAGATGCGAATGGTTGTGGTTATTTGAGTCCAAATTTAATTACTATAACCGAGCCAACCGCCTATACTGGTTCATTTTCTTTATTTCAAAATATAGAATGTGCAGATAATATCAATGGTGCAATAGGATTAACTTCTTCGGGAGGAACACCTCCATACACTTATGAACTACAAGATACAGATAATGGTAATGTAGTCATCTGGACAGGTTCTCCATCGGACAGTCTTGCTACAGGTTTATCCGCAGGGAATTATTATGTTTTGCTTTATGATGCCAATGGATGTGCTCTTGGTGGTCCTTTTGAAATTACAAGTCCGCCTTTATTAGAATTTGCCTATGAGGTAACTAATATGATCACATGTGCCGATGGAGAAGGATCAACAGGAAATGGAGAAATACATATTGGAGGAGATGGTGGAGTACCTCCTTATGAATACTCATTTACGGGCGGAAATTATTTTGGTAATTCGGGTGATTCAATAGGAATTGCCGATCCAGGAATTTATGATATTGTAGTTCGAGATGCCAATGGATGTACACAGTCAAGTTCAGTAGAAGTGATCCAACAAGGGCCATTAATTGTTTCTCCGTTTTTAACATATCCGATTACTTGTAATGGTTGGAATAATGGAACGGCGATTATAAGTTATAACACCAGCGTGTATGATCGTGGATTTAATACATTCCAGTATTATCTAGAAGATGTTAATGGAAATAGAGATACGGTGCAAGGTACTTTAGAAGGTTGGTTTACAGGATTAGCGCCCGGTGTGTATACTGTAAGTATGGAAGATATGAATACAGGTTGTAAGAGTAATAATTTTGAACAAATTACGATCATAGAACCTGATGTTTTACAATTAGATTCGATATCGCAGGTTAACGTCATTTGTGCTGCACAAGGAAATGGCTCTATTGAGGTAAATGTGAGTGGAGGTACACCAAATTATACCATTGCCGCAAGTATGGATGGAGGCGCTTATTTTGATCCAGATTATAACATAGGCAACAATTATTATTTTGATGGATTAACACCAGGTACCTATACGGTAGTCGTTGGTGATGAAGGAACAATTGGTGGCGTTTCTTTTGCACCGACTAATTTTGATTTCTTTTATTGTACTGATACTTTAGTCTTTACGATTACAGAACCCGATTATTTAGGAGTAGTAAGAACCAATGTTACTGGTGGTCCTGTAAATTGTAATAATAATGGAGTTATAGAAGCTACACCTTTTGGAGGGGTACCACCATTTACCATGTATCTCGTAGATCGCTCTGGTGCAGTGGATGACACGATCCAAACAATAAATACCAATGATTATTCTTTGCAAACATTTACTAATGTACCTCCAGGAGAATATGCCGTAGATATCTTAGATGCCAATGGATGTACCTCTCAGCAATTTAAAGGCTTATTATATTTAAATGCTGCACCATTTACTTTAGAGTTGACATCAACCGCATCAAGTCCAATAAGTTGTTTTGGGGCAAGTGATGGTTCGGTAACTGTGTTGGCTCAAAATTCAGATGAATCAGATACTGGTCCGTATACCTACAGCTTGGGGGCTATAAATAATGGTACAAATCCTACTTTTAGTGGATTAACCGCAGGTACCTACACCTTTTCTGTAGAAGATGTGAATGGTTGTGTTCAAAACTTAATATACACCGTAAATGAACCAGGAGAATTAGTCTTGAATCAAATTGCACAATATCCTGCTTCTTGTTCTGATGGTGATGGAACAGTTACCGTAAGCGCTTCAGGGGGAACGGCTCCTTATACCTATGAATTAAATAATACTACTTCTCAAGTTGATGATGGTTATTTTACAGGAATTTTTGCGGATGTACCTAATGTAATCACGATTACGGATGCGAACGGCTGTACGGGAATGCCATTTGAATTTACTGTGCCTCTAGTATATGGATTTGAATTTTTAGATGCTTATCCTACACCTGTGAGTTGTTATGGAGGAAGTGATGGAGAAGTTTTAGCCACAGTAAGATTAGGTACACCGCCTTATCAATATACTTGGTCCAATGGATCAACAGAAGATAATATCACTAACTTAACCGCAGGAGTTTATTCGGTAACTGTAGAAGATGCCGCTGGATGTGTAATCGATGGTTTTTTCAATGTTTTAGAACCGGATGCATGGGGGGTAGAGCTAACTAGTTTATCCAATGTAGGTTGTGATGGAGGATTGGGTAATGTTTCAGTTGCAGCCAATGGGGCGTTCGATGGCCCAATAACTTTTTCATTAGATGGAATGACTTATGGTCCAACTAATGTATTTACTGGGTTATCTGCAGGAAACTTCACCGCTTATGCTAAAGATATAAATGATTGTATTCAAACTACGAATTTTACCATATCTAACACCTCTCCAATTGATGCAACAGTTAGTCATCAAAATGTAGATTGTAATGGAAATGGAAATGGAACCGCAACAGTAACGATAAATTCAGGAACGCCTCCATATACTTACCTTTGGAATAATGGAGGAACCAATAATGTAATTAATGGTCTTTCTGGAGGAACTTATACGGTTACCGTAACAGATGCAAATTGTGAATACACAAGTTCTGTTTTAGTCAAAGAGCCTGTCGCATTAGTCATCACTCCTGAACTTGTTCAAGATGATGCTTGTAACGAAGGGATTGGAATCGTCACCGCTCAAATTTCAGGAGGAATCGCTCCTTATTCCTATGAGTGGCAAGGAAATAATAGTTTGACCAATGATACCTTATTTAACTTGATCGCAGGGGTTTATACCGTAGCAATTACAGATGCGAATAGCTGTACGATAACCAGTTCGGTTACCGTTAATAGTACTTCTGCGCCTTCTGCTATTGTGACAAACGTCGAAAATACAGCTTGTGGACAAGCCATTGGTTCGATTGAAATTTCTACAAGTGGTGGCTCTGGCCCATATACCTACACATGGAGTCACGATGGATTAGAAACATCAAACATTGCGGAAAACCTTTCCGCAGGATCATATTCAGTAACTGTAACAGACATGAATGGATGTACTTCAACAGCTGCAGGAAATGTAAGTGATGCGAATGGCCCTGCTGCCACAGTAGCCAATATTACGAATAGTTTTTGTACTAATGGGGAAGGAGCTATGGAGGTGAACGTGACGGGAGGTCAAACCCCTTATACTTATGCATGGAGTCATGATGCAGGACTGACAGGAACCACCGCTTCAAATCTTACCGATGGTACATATACGGTTTCTGTTTCAGATAATAATGGATGTGTAGACGTAGTTTCTGGAGTCGTTAATTTCTTTGACTCTCCAAGCCCATTTATTGCTATTAATAATCCAAGTAGTTGTGGTTCTTCAACTGGATCTATTTCTGTAGGAGTAAATGCAGGAACAGGAACCCAACCATTTAGTTATACTTGGAGTCATGATGCAGGAATAACCGTAGCAACAGCTAATGGATTAGCCGCTGGAAATTATACAATTACGGTATTAGATGCCAATGGATGTGAAAACGTAATTAGTGAAACCGTAACATCTACCCAAGATATGACGGTTTCAACAAATATTGTTATTGACGCCACTTGCGGTCAAGATAATGGTTCAATAGATTTAAATATATCAGGAGGAAGTGCTCCCTATACTTATATTTGGAGTAATGGAAGTACCATGGCATCAATTATCAATCTAAGTGCTGGAAACTATTCCGTTACTGTAAATGATGCAACAGGTAATTGTATTGCTATTACCAGTGCAATGGTCAATGCATCTGGAGGACCAACTGTGGCTTTTAGTACGATTCAAAATACGGTTTGTGAAGAAGGAAATGGATCTTTAATCGTAACACCTTCAGGAGGAAGTGCTCCCTATACTTATATTTGGAGTAATGGTTTAACTACTTCTAATATAAATGGCTTAAATAGTGGGAATTATACAGTTACAGTAGAAGATGCAAACGGTTGTGTTCAAATAGAAAGTCAAGCAATTGTTCTTGAAGGAAGTCCTACACTTAATCTAGTCAATTCAGAGAACAGTGCTTGTGATAATAATACAGGAGTTGTCGCGATTAATGTAACAGGAGGATCAGGACCTTATGCTTATACATGGAGTCATGATGCAGGATTAAATTCTGGAGTCGCCACAGGATTAGCTGTCGATATATACCAAGTTACAGTTACAGATAGTAATGGATGTACAGATACTTTTGAACAAATCATTCAAAATGTAGATTCTCCAATGTTATCTACTACTGGAACAACAAATAGTACCTGTGGAAATGATAATGGTTCTATTTCAATTACAACAACAAGTGGAACTTCTCCATATTCTTATATTTGGAGTAATGGAAGTACTAGTGAAGATCTCAATGGAATTAGTGCAGGCTCTTATACGGTTACTGTAACTGATGCGAATGGTTGTACAAATGTTTTATCAGAAACAATAAATGATGCGAATGGACCCATTGCTTTATTGGATGGCATTACCAACTCATTCTGTACGGATGATAATGGATCGTTTTCTGTGAATGTAAGTGGAGGACAAATGCCATACACTTATACTTGGAGCCATGATCCAAGTAATAATACTTCTTCTGCATCAAACTTGAATAGTGGTCCATATTCGGTATCAATTACCGATGTGAATGGTTGTGTTGATGTAGTTTCTGGAAATATACAATATTTTGATGCACCATCTCCTTTTGTGGCTTTAAGTAGTCCAAGCGGTTGTGGATCACCTGATGGATCTATTTCTATTGGTGTAACTGCAGGAACAGGAACCCAACCATTTAACTATGCATGGAGCCATGATGGTACATTGACTACTGCTACAGCAAATGGATTGGCTGGTGGAAGTTATACAGTAACCATTACCGATGCAAATAATTGTACAAACGTACTTACAGAAGTCATTGGTACTTCTCAAGATATGACGGTTGTTCCTGATGTAATTACAGATGCTTCTTGTGGACAAAGTAATGGTTCTGTAAGTTTGGCTATTTCTGGTGGTTTAGCACCTTATTCCTTCAGTTGGAGTAATGGAAGTTCATCTTCAGCAATCACAGGATTAAATCCAGGAAGCTATACTGTGACGGTTACAGACTCAAATGGCATTTGTTTAGCTTCTACTACAGCAAACATTACCTCTACGTCAGGACCAAGTATTAGTTTTGATGATGTGCAAAATACCATTTGTGAAGAAGGAAATGGAAGTTTGTCTGTAAGTCCAACAGGAGGAACGTCTCCATATAATTATGTTTGGAGCAATGGTTTAACATCATCAAGTATAACTGGCTTAAATAGTGGAAATTATACGGTAACCATTACGGATGCCAATGGATGTGCTGGAATTGATAATCAAAGTATTGTTTTAGAGAATGCGCCAACGTTAAGTTTAAATACTTTTACCAATAGTGCATGTACTTCAAATACAGGAACGGTATCCGTTAATTTAACTGGTGGTACCGCACCGTTTACTTACCAGTGGAGCCATGATGCTGGATTAAATTCCAACAATGCAGGGAGTTTGCCTGCCGCTGTTTATCAAGTAACGGTTACAGATAATAATGGATGTACATCCACATTAGAACAAGAAGTCTTGAACCTTACAGGACCAATAGTAAGTACACAAAATACCAATAACAGTACTTGTGGAAATACCAATGGCTCTATTGATTTAAATATTACTAGCGGAGCTACACCATATACCTTTTTATGGGATAATGGACAAACCAATGCTACGATAACAAATATTTCTGCAGGTTCATATTCAATAACAGTAACGGATGCCAATGGATGTGAAACTTTGTATACCGAATCGATCAGTGATTCTAATGGACCAAGTTTAGATAATGTAAATCTTAGCCCAGAAACATGTAATAATGAAAATGGAACAGCAACCGCTGTGGTTTCTGGTGGCACCGCACCTTATACATTCAAATGGACGAATGATTTAGGTGCGATAGTTTCTACTTCGGCAACGGTAACTGGTGGGGCTGGAACCTATGTATTAGAAATATTAGATGCTAATACTTGTGTAGTTTCTCAAAATGTAGTGATTACGGCGGATTCTACCCCTACGATTGCGCTAGATAATTCAACACCGTCAAGTTGTGGCGCTGCACCTGATGGAAGTGCTCAAATTTCGGTAACAGGCGGTGTTGCCCCATATAGTTATCTTTGGGATGATCCAATGATGCAAACATCGAGTAATCCAACAGGATTAGTTGCAGGAACATACAGTTTGACAGTAACAGATAATACAGGATGTCAAGCCACTTACTCTACCTTAATTACAAGTGGAGCTGGTTTCAATACTACAATAAATGTAAATCAATCACCTACTTGTAATGGAGAAACGGATGGTCTTGCTACAGTAAACCAAACAGGAGGTACTGCGCCATTCACTTATCTTTGGTCTAATGGACAAACCAATGAGACCGCAAATGGATTAGGTGCTGGAAATTATGAAGTAACGATAACCGATGCTGTGGGATGTGAAGCGACACAATTAGTTATTATTACGGAGCCTGCTATATTAAATTTAGCACAAGGAGTTGTTAATCAACCGAGTTGCGTAAGTGGAGCTGATGGATCAGTAGAAGTAAATGCAACAGGAGGTACCGCACCATACACCTATCAGTGGAATGATCCAATGAGTCAAACTAGTGCTACTGCGGTTAGCTTAACATCAGGAGGATATGTTGTTACTGTAACCGATGCGAATAATTGTTTTTCTACCTTATCATTTACATTGACTAATCCTACAGGACTTTCGGTTGTAGAAGAATCGGTTACTGCTCCAAATTGTGGAGGAGAGGCATCAGGGTCTGCAAGTGTGGCTGTATCAAATGGTACCGCACCTTATACTTATTTATGGGATGATGCTGCATTTCAAATGAACTCTACCGCTGTTAATTTGGTTGCTGGAGATTATAATGTAACGGTTACGGATAATAATGGATGTGTGGAAACACTTATGGTAACAGTACCATCAACCACAGTGCTTTCAAGTACGACGGTAACATCTACAGATCCACTTTGTAATGGTGGAGCTGATGGAACATTAGAAGTGCTTCCTTCTGGCGGAACTGGTGGATACTCCTATACATGGAGTCATGATGCGACATTAAATACTCCTTTAGTAAACAATTTAACTGCTGGTTCATATGAGGTCACTATAACGGATGGAAACGGATGTTTCATAGTAAACAATATGATATTAAACAATCCTTCTGCTATTAATATTGATAATGTAAATATTACACCAGAAACATGTGGAGATAGTAATGGATCTGCAATAGCCACCGTTTCTGGCGGCACAGCTCCATATACTTATGAATGGGCGACATTGAATTTAGGAATCATCGTTTCTACTACTCAATCCGCAACGGGATTAGAAGGAGGAAATAGTGCTGGAGCTGGTTTTTATGTATTGACAATTACGGATGCAAATAACTGTGAAATTGTTCAAAATGTATTTGTTCCAGAAGATGCCACACCAGTAATTACCTTGGATAATTTGACTCCTTCTAGTTGTGGTGCTGCACCAGATGGTAGTATTGCAATTTCTGTTACGGGAGGAGTAACACCGTATTCATATGCTTGGGATGATGCGAATATGCAAACTTCTGCAACAGCAACAGGTCTTGCTATTGGTTCATACACCGTAACGGTAACAGATAATTCTGGGTGTACAACCACATATACAAACAATATTACAGGCGGCACAGGATTTAGTATAGACATCACAAGTACACAAAATGTAAGTTGTAATGGCAGCTCAGATGGCGCAACTACCGTAAGCCCAAATGGCGGAACGGCCCCCTATACTTACCTCTGGTCCAATGGAGCAACTGTTGCTTCAATTAATACTTTAAGTGCAGGAGGATATATCGTCACTATTATAGATGCAGTAGGTTGTGAAACTACACAAAATGTGGTCATTACCGAACCTAATATTTTAGGAATATCTCAAGATGCGTTGAGTTCGCCTACCTGTGCAGACGGAGCAGATGGTCTAATAACTGTTAGTGGTTTTGGTGGTACTGCTCCATACATTTATCAATGGGATGATGCTTTAGGACAAACAACAGCAACAGCAAATAATCTTGAAGCTGGCGATTATAATGTAACGATAACAGATGTCAATAATTGTGTTTCTACTCAATTATTCACTTTAGATAATCCATTACCTCTAATTGTTGCAGAGAGTTCAATTGTTGCACCAAGTTGTGCAGGTGAAGCAACAGGAAGCGCAGGAATTATTGTATTTGGTGGAATACAGCCTTATTCATTCTTATGGGATGACCCTGCTTTCCAAATGGATGCCACAGCAATGAATTTGATAGCTGGTGATTATAACGTAACGGTAATAGATGCACAGGGTTGTAGTGGTACATTAATGGTTACAGTTCCTTCAACTGCTGAATTGGTAGCAAGCTTAGGTACCGTTAGCAATCCATCTTGTAATGGGGTCGGTGATGGTTCTGCGGAAGTAATTGCTTCTGGCGGAACAGCTCCGTACACGTATTTATGGGATGATGTGGATGGTCAAATGACAGCGATTGCTACTAGCTTAAATCCAGGAAATTATACGGTTACGATTACCGATGCCAATAATTGTTTTGTTCAAATTAATGTGAATATTACGGGTACTTCTGGTTTAACCTTATCCGAAGATTTAGTGGTAAATCCTTCATGTAATGGGGATGCAGATGGATCTGCTAGTATCCAAGCTACAGGTGGAACACCACCTTATACTTACCTATGGAATGATGCATTAGCGCAAACCAATGCAATGGCAACAGGTTTAGTCTCTGGAACTTACATTGTTCAAGTACTTGATGTTAACGGTTGTGGATCAGCAATAAATATTGATGTATTTGAAAATGCAACTTTAATTATAAGTGAGGTTATTAATGAAGGGCCATCATGTATTGATGGTGAGGATGGAATGGCTTCTGTAGATGTAGTGGGCGGCAATGCACCGTACTCCTATTTATGGAATAATGGAGCTACGGATGATACCGCAATTGGTCTTTCTGCTGGAGCAAATACAGTAACAGTAACAGATGCTGCTGGATGTGCAATGGAATATGAATTTAATTTAGCTAATGCATCAGCTTATATAGTAGATTTAGGGGCTTCAGATACTACCCTTTGTTTAGGCGATGTATTCTATTTTAACGGAGCGGGCACAGGAGCTAATTATTCATGGACTGGATCAAATGGATTTAATTCAACAGATGAAGAAGTTTTATTGACTGAAGAAGGTACTTATTTCTTCTCTACAACTAATGCAAGTGGTTGTGTTTTCCGAGATACGATTACTTTGAATTATTCAGAAACCATTTTAGAGCCTCTCTTCATTATGGCCACGGATGCTGTAGTTGGAGATACGGTTTTAATAAACGAAGTTTCATGGCCAATACCTGATTCTATACAATGGACATTTAAGGAAGATAGTGTGGTGTTATTATATGAAGATCTCAATCAATATGCATTTACTTTTCCAGATGCAGGAACCTTTACTATAGGAATGACTGCTTACTATCTGGATTGCTCTTCTTACATTGAAAAAGAAATCACGATTCATCCAACCTCTGGCACCATTGGTGGTCCAGGGTCGAATCCAGGGTTTGTGGATATTTTAGATTTTGAGGTTTATCCAAACCCTAGTGATGGTAATTTTACCGTTGGAGTCGGTTTATCTGCGCCACAAGATATCATCCTTCGAATTTATGATATAGAATCAAATCCAATTACGTCTTGGGAAGGTACAAGTGCCGACCGATATGATGCTCCATTTAGTTTGGGTAATGTAGCGCCAGGTGCTTATGTCGTGTTATTACAAACATTAACTGAAAGAAGAACGGTAACCATCGTGATTACAAAACCATAAAAAAAAGAGAAGCAGCTTGAATTTTCAAGCTGCTTAGTCTAAAATATTTTTAGCAATTAGCTAATAAAGAGTGGATCTCAGTATGGAGTCAAGGTTTTAAAGAAAACCTTGGCTCTGTTATTTAGCATAAAAATAAAAATACAGTAGGTCTTTTATGTAAATCAGGTGCTTTGACCTTTTTCCAGTTTTTAATCGTTTTGGTTTGAATAAATTGCGTATTTAGACTTAAGTCTGTAGCTACACATAGTTTAGTGCTTGGACGTAGAAAATTTAAAAAATCACTAAATAATTGATTGTTTCTATATGGCGTTTCTATAAAAATTTGAGTTTGATTTTGATGTGAAGATTGTTGTTCTAATTGACGAATTTGATGTTTTTTATCATGACTTTTTACCGGTAAATAACCATGAAATGCAAACTTTTGGCCATTCATTCCTGATCCCATTAAAGCTAATAGGAGGGAAGATGGACCGATTAAAGGATTGACATTAATGGCCTGTTGATGTGCAAGTTCTACAATTTGAGCGCCTGGATCAGCAACACCGGGACAACCCGCTTCTGATAATATTCCTACATCATGTCCTTCTAATAAGGGCGCAATAAATGTGACTAATTCTTCTTCTTCCGTTCTTTTATTGAGTTCAAAAAAAGTCATTTCCTGAAGTGGAAATTTCATAGGAAGTTTTTTAAGAAAACGACGGGCTGTTTTTCCTCTTTCTACTATAAAATATTGCACATGAGCAATCTCCGTAATCGCAGATTGAGGAAGAATAGAATCTGAATCTTCCCCTAATGGCGAAGGGATTAAATAGAGTTTTCCTTTAGGTTTCATTAAATCAAAGATAGAGACTAATTTTTTTAAATTTTATAAGAAAAGAAAGAAAACCTTCACCTAATGTCTTTCTTTTGTCGAAATCTTACTCTCTTTCGTAGAGTTTTGCCTTTGAGGTTTAAACAAATCTATCTTTCTGTGTAGCTTTAAGGAATTATCATCTGATGCATTTAAAATTTATTAATAATGAAAACACAAACTATATTTTATTTAGCCTTGGTTTTGTTTCTTTCTGCCTGTACAGGAGGGAAGGTCGTTCAAACCGATGAAGATTTAGAATACCGAGATTTAGATAC
>JAHDCJ010000002.1:28306-72500 GCA_020629935.1 Saprospiraceae bacterium
TCAAGTTCTTGCTGGTTTCCAACAATTGATAAACCCAATGAGCGATGTACACAAGAAATTTCTATTACTGTTCAAGATAAATTTCAAACGCTTTCTAATGGCGTTATGACTTCATCTAAGAAAAATTCAGATGGTACAAGAACAGATTCTTATAAGATGGAACAACCACATGCCCCTTATTTGTTTATGATGGCTGTGGGTGAGTTTGCTGTAGTAAGAGATACGTGGGAAGGAATTCCAGTTGAGTATTTTGTAGAAAAAGAATATGAAGATAGTGCAGAAGAAATTTTCGCTCACACCAAAGAAATGCTTACGTTCTTTTCTGATTTATTAGGCTATAAATATCCTTGGCCTAAATATTCACAAATTGTAGTTAGAGACTATGTTTCTGGTGCAATGGAAAATACGACAGGCGTTATTTTTGGTGAATTTGTTCAAAAACATAAAAGAGAACTTATTGATGGAGGAAATGAGCGTATTGTTGCTCATGAATTATTCCACCATTGGTTTGGTGATTTAGTTACCTGCGAAAGTTGGTCAAATTTACCATTGAATGAAGCGTTTGCTAATTATTCAGAATACTTATGGTTTGAACATAAACATGGAAAAGATGAGGCAGATTATCACCGATTAAATGAAATGAATGGATATATCCGATCTGCTGGCGATGGTGGTCATGATTTGATCTGGTACGATTTCAATGATAAGGAGCAGATGTTTGATGCCCATAGTTATAACAAAGGAGGCTGTATCTTACATATGTTGAGAAACTACGTAGGCAAGGAAGCATTTTTTGAAGGATTTAGACATTACTTATCTACAAATGAATATTCTGATGTAGAGGCGCACGAATTACGTCTAGCTTTTGAAGATGTAACAGGTGAAGATTTAAACTGGTTTTTCAATCAATGGTTCTTTTCTTCAGGACATCCTGTTTTAGAAGTGACGCATAATTATAATGCGACCACGAAGAAATTAGAAGTAATGGTAGAACAAAAACAAAATGCGAAAAAGCATCCGCCAATTTTTGTATTACCAGTAGCCATTGATGTGCATACGAATGGGGAAAAAGTGCGTCATGAGGTAACCATAAATGAAAGAAAACAAACCTTTACTTTTGATAATGCATCTGCACCAGATTGGGTAAATGTTGATGGAGATCGAATGTTATTAGCAGAAATCTCTTATCCTAAGAAATCATTAAATACATACATGACTCAATATAATTCTGCTGAATTTCTAGATCGATATGATGCTATCCAATTCTTAAAAGGAAAAGAAGGAGACGGAGTAAATGCTGTAGTCGATAAAGCCCTAAAAGACAAATCTTGGGTCATCCGTAGAAATGCTTTAAATGGAATGAATAATCCTGATCCTGCTATGGTAGCCAATATGGCAAAAAATGATAAACGATCTCAAGTACGTGCTTCTGCCCTTAAAATTTTAGGAAAGATCAAAGATCCTAAATATGCTTCAGTTTGTAAAGATGCGATTGAAAAAGATCAAGCTTATCGTTGTGTAGGCGCAGGCTTAAAAGCCTTAAATGCGATTGATAAAAATGAAGGACTCGCTTATGCTAAAAAGATGGAGAATGAAAGTAATGGTAGCATTATGTCAGCGGTAGGTGAATTATACTCTACTACTGGAGACAAAAAGTACATGGGCTTTTTTGAAAATAATTGGGACAAATTTAGTGGATTTCAAACCTTCTCCTTTTTTGAAGGATATACCAATTTAGTAAAAGCTTGTGATGTTAATACAGGAGAAAGTGCGGTCAATAAACTTAAAGATGTTTCTTTAGATATGGGCAAATCACCCTTTCATAGATATAGTTCTACGGTCTCTTTAAATTCTTTGAAAAAAGATTATGCAAAACGAGCGAAGAATGAAGAAGATGCGACTAAAAAAGCAGGTCTTGAAGGAATGGTAGTGAAGATAAAAGCACTAATGGAAAAGATTAAAGAGAAAGAAACCAATAGTCAATTAAAGCAATTTTATAATTCTTTATAAAAGCAATTGATTAATATAAAAACTAAAAAAGGTGATGGTCTATAAAAACCATCACCTTTTTTTATGTTTTAATTTTTGATTAATCTCTACTTCCCATGTATTGTAAAACTAAATACACAAGCATAGCCAAAGAAGAAATCGCAGCAACCACATAAGTCATAGCCGCCCATTTAAGCGCATCTTTTGCGCCATCATATTCAGGACCAGCTGGAGTGACATTACTACTATCTAACCAAGCCATCGCTCGTTTACTCGCATCAAACTCTACAGGTAAAGTAATAAAACTAAATAGGGTAGTAGCTGCAAAAAGGCCAATCGCAATAAGCATAATACTTGGCATACTTCCCAATAGGAAAAAACCCGCCATTAAAGCGTATTGTTGAAAACTAGCCGCAATATTAACTACAGGAACGATAGCCGATCTCATTTCTAAAAATTGATAAGCTTCTGCATGTTGTACGGCATGGCCACATTCATGCGCTGCCACTGCTGCCGCAGCAACGGATCGTTGACCGTAAACTGGCTCACTTAAACTAATTGTTTTTGTTCTTGGATTATAATGATCCGTCAACATGCCTTTTCCTGCAACGACTTGTACATCATGAATTCCATAGTGTGCCAACATCTGTTCAGCCACTTCTTTTCCTGTAAGCCCAGAGGATAATCCCATTTGGCTGTAGGTACTAAATTTACTTTTGAGTTTAGAGCTCACGAACATACCTAAAGCAGTAAGTACAGCTCCTAAAATCATATAACCATAATATGCGCCCATAATTATCTTTTTTTGTTAAGACTTATTTTTTTTAAAACGTCACCATTTTATATCTTAATTGAAATACATTTTTATCTAAAAAGTTGTTCTTAATAGATGAATGTCTCTTTTTTTTCTACGAACAAAAACACCTGATGATGCCAACAGGTGATAAAAGTTAATCAATTTTAGCAAAACCCGTATAAGGTCTCAAAACTTCAGGAATGACGATTCCTTCTTCTGTTTGATTATTTTCTAAAATGGAAGCATAAATTCGAGCTAAGGCCAATGCACTTCCATTTAACGTATGTGCCAATTGAGTTTTACCATTTTGATCTTTAAATCTCAATTTTAAACGATTCGCTTGGAAACTTAAAAAATTAGATACAGAACTAACTTCTAACCAACGTTTTTGCGCAGCAGAAAATACTTCAAAGTCGAAGGTAAGATTAGAGGTAAATCCTAAATCCCCTCCACAAAGTCTTAAAATCCGATAAGGTAATTCAAGTTTGTGTAATAAATTTTCAATATGAATAACCATTTGATCTAAGGATTCATAAGATTTATCAGGGTGTTGAATCTGTACAATTTCTACTTTATCAAACTGATGCACTCGGTTTAAACCCCGAACATGCGCCCCATAAGAACCCGCTTCTCTTCGAAAACAAGGCGTATAACCGGTAAGTTTTATGGGTAAGTCAGCTTCACTCACAATTACATTTCTGTATATGTTAGTAATAGGAACTTCTGCCGTTGGAATCAAATATAAATCATCTGCATTGGCATAATACATTTGTCCTTCTTTGTCGGGTAATTGTCCCGTACCAAAGGCAGATTCTTCATTCACAAGGAAAGGAGGTAAAATTTCTAGATAACCCCCTTTTTCTGCTTCATCAAGGAAAAAAGAAACTAAAGCCCGTTGAAGTTTTGATCCTTTTCCTTTATATAATGGAAAACCAGAGCCTGTGATTTTAGCCCCCAACTCAAAATCAATGAGATCATATTTCTTTGCTAACTCCCAATGAGGTAATGCATCTTCAGCTAAATTTGGAAAATCGCCAGACCAATCTTTATGCACTTCATTGTCTTCATCACTATTTCCTACAGGCACAGATTCATGTGGAATATTTGGAATTTGAACTAAAATATCAAACACTTTTTGTTTGTTTTCTCCCAATTCTGATTCAAATTTTTCTATGTCAGATTTTAAATTTCCTGTTTCTCCTTTCAGTTTTTCGGCTTCTTCACGCTTCCCTTGTCCATATAATTGTCCAATTTCTTTAGAAAGTTTATTGCGTTTTGCATTAAGATCTTCTAAAAGTTGTTGGTTTTTTCTACGCTTTTCATCTTCCGAAATTAAAACGTCAATCAGGTCTAACTGTTTGAATCCACGCTGTTTAAGTCGTTTTAGTACGGTGTCTTTGTTCTCTCTAATAAAAGATAATTGCAACATAATTGGTAAATGTTCGTTTGATAATAATAAGAATAGCTGTTTTTACAAGGCTTTTTTATTTTTTTGCAAATATAGTATTGTGAATTAAAAAATTAAATGTAATTTTGTAGCAGCAGAAAACCGTTGCGCTTTTAAATCCTATATTCCATATACACTTTCTAGTGCCTACGAGTTCCTCAAAACCTTTCACTTTTTCAATTAAGGTCAATTATATTTAACATCTCTACTTTTTAGATGATAGGTTAATGCCTTTCAAAAGTGTTCCCAAATTTAATTAATACATATATTTTTATAACCATTTATTCTCTTCTTTTTAATAAATACCCCTCTATTTAGATTCATTTAAAAAAAAATTATTTTATCAGTATGTACGATATATTGCAACTTAATGAAATGTTGGTTCCGGAGTTGAAGGAAATTGCGGAAAAATTAAGCTTGAAATCTTATAAGAAATTAAACAAAAAGGACCTTATCTATAAAATCTTAGATCATCAAGCGCTTATGGCGTCTGAAGATCCAAATAATAAAGGTACAGTGCCAGATGAAGATTCTCTTAAACCTAAAAAGCCAGTAAGACGAAATACGTCTAGAACTAAAAAACCGGCGGGTAAAGAAAAAGAATTGAAGTTTGATGAACCTAAGCCTAAAGCACAAAAAAAACCTACCCCTGTCCCTAAAGAGATAAGAGAGCAAGTAAAAAATGAAGCAACGAAAGAAAAAGAAGTTGTTGAAAATAGAAAGGTAGAAGAAAAGTCGAATTCGAAAAATCATAGAGATCATCAAAAAAATCAAAACCATCGAAATGGTAAAGATGGGGACAACCGATCATCTCGAAAAGATTTCAAAAAAGAGAATAGAGATAATTCAAAAGATCGCGATAATAGAGATAATCGTGACAACAGGAATAATAGAGATAACAACCGAGATAAAAATAGAGACCAACGCGAGAATAGAGAGAAAAGAGAAGAGTTTCAAAAACCAAAATTTAATATCGAATTTGATGGAATTATCGAAGGCGATGGCGTTTTAGAAATGATGCCTGATGGTTATGGCTTTTTGCGTTCTCCAGATTATAATTACTTGACGTCACCAGATGATATTTATGTGTCTCCATCACAAATCAAATTATTTGGATTACGTACTGGAGATCATGTGCAAGGTGCTATTCGACCTCCAAAAGAAGGAGAGAAATATTTTGCATTGCTTAAGGTTTCTTATATCAATGGAAGAGAGCCCAAAGAAGCAAGAGATCGAGTACCTTTTGATTATTTGACACCACTTTTCCCAAATGAAAAATTAAACTTGATTACGAAGCCAGGAATGTATTCCACTCGTATGATTGATTTATTTACGCCTATAGGAAAAGGACAACGTGGACTTATCGTGGCTCAACCCAAAACAGGTAAAACTTTTTTACTTAAGGATGTGGCTAATGCAATTGCAGAAAATCATCCAGAAGTTTATATGATCATTTTATTGATCGATGAGCGTCCAGAAGAGGTGACGGATATGAAACGAAGTGTTCGGGCAGAAGTAGTAGCTTCTACTTTTGATGAACCACACGAACGACACGTTAGAGTATCTAATATCGCTTTAGAAAAAGGAAAACGATTGGTAGAGTGTGGACACGATGTGGTTATTTTACTAGATTCGATTACTCGTCTAGCACGGGCACATAACACCGTAGCTCCTGCAAGTGGAAAAGTATTAAGTGGAGGGGTAGAAGCCAATGCATTACATAAACCCAAACAGTTTTTTGGAGCCGCAAGAAATATTGAAAATGGTGGATCATTGACCATTTTAGCAACTGCTCTAATTGATACAGGGTCAAAAATGGATGCCGTAATTTTTGAAGAATTTAAAGGAACGGGTAATATGGAACTTCAATTGGACCGTTCTTTAGCCAATAAACGAATTTATCCAGCAATTAATTTAACGGCTTCAAGTACTAGACGTGAAGATTTATTATTAGATAAGGATTCTTTACAACGAATGTGGATTCTTAGAAATCACCTCGGAGATATGAATCCTGAAGAAGCAATGAACTTCCTTAGAAATCATATGAAAGGGACAGAAACCAATGATGAGTTTTTGATTTCTATGAATGGATAAATCAATATATTGATTTGATTTGGTTAGTAATTTAATAATCCGTATCTTTGGCGGGCTAAACCGTATATTAAAAATATTTATCATGAAGCGAACTTTCCAACCTTCGAAAAGAAAACGAGCCAACAAGCATGGATTCCGCGAGCGGATGAGTAGCAAAGGTGGTCGTAAAGTACTAGCACGTCGACGTGCTAAAGGTCGTGCTAAACTTAGTGTTGCAGACGAAAGAGGCCAAAAATAGGTCTTTTAAAAATAATAATATTCAAAAAGCAATAGTTGAAAAGCTATTGCTTTTTGTGTTTATTAAAATCAAATTTATTGCTCTATGTCTTTTCGAGTTTTACAAAAAGAACGATTAAAACGACGAAACTTAATTAATCGGTTGTTTAACCGAGAGGGAAAGACATTGGCCGTACACCCACTTCGAATCATTTGGTTAGAAACGCCTTTACACGTAGACATTCCCGTTCAATTTACGGTAAGTGTGCCTAAACGTGCTTTTGCTAAAGCAGCTCATCGAAATCGCATTCGTCGGCAAATAAAGGAAGCCTTTCGTTTAAAAAAACATCTTATTCATGAATTTGCATTAACAAACAATAAGCAATTCGCCATTATTCTTTTATATACTGGAAAAAGAGCAGTATCTTATGAAGAAATAACGAAGAACCTTGACCGAATTATTGAGCGATTTATCGAAAAGAATTGATTGCTTATTCATCGACTTTTATCTTTAATTTATGAATCCTTTTACCTTCATTTGGAAATTAATAAAAACAGCAATAGCTTCTGTATTTATCGTAATTATTAAATTCTACAAAGCTTGTATCTCTCCTTTGTTACCTGCTTCTTGTCGATATACACCTACTTGCTCCGCCTATAGCTTGGAGGCTATCCAAAAATATGGCCCTTTTAAAGGAGGATGGATGGCAATTAAACGAATCGTTTCTTGTAATCCTTGGGGTGGTCATGGTCATGATCCTGTGCCCTAATAAAAGGGCTGCCTCAAAGAGACAGCCCACCAATAATAAAACCCAACTATCGTCCAATGACGAGTTTATGCGTCTGTGTGATTTTTCCAGATCGCAATTGTAAAAAATAAACCCCACTAGGAAGTGCATTTCCTCTTTGATCTAATCCGTGCCAAGTCAAATTTAATTGACCTTGATTAATTAAAGAGCTAGCATCTAAAACGTCAACTATTTGTCCTACCGCATTGATAATTTGTACCTCTAAATCGTCTAAAATAAGATCATCAGGTAAATCAATTTCTACTGTACAAAAATCACTAAACGGATTTGGAGAAATCTTAATTTCCGCGCCTAGATCATGGATGTTTTCTGTACTCGTACTTCCTCCTCCTGGCGTATAATTCCAACAAGCGATACAGGGTTCTGCACCGTTTTCTAAATCCAAGGCCAAAAATGCAGTATAGTTAGATAATACCCGTTCTTCAATACTGATTTCTATAATTTCCTCAATATCTTGTTGTGAAGATACTTCGCTTTCTAAATCAAAAATATAGTTGCCATACCAAACTTCTCTACCTAAACTATCTGAAAGGTGAACGTCTAAAACATCAATACTTTTTGTGTGGTTAATAAACCCATCATCGGTTATTGCATTAAACTCCGCCGTTAAAGGGATTTGACCTATATATCGTCCTACTTGTACAATCGGCTTATTATCGAAGAAGTCTTGTGAGGAATAAGGGTGTGTATATTCAAGAATGGAAAAACCAGAATCAAAATTTAGATTAAATTCGAAATCAAAAACACTATAATCAAATTCCTCTGGCTCATAAAAAAGACTTAGACTTTGTTCTATATTCGGTGGGGTAGAATACTGTGAATAATCAATTAATTGTCCTTCCGACATGGAGGTAATATTCTCATAGAGTTGCCAATGTTGATAAGAGAGATAATAAATCATAGGCTCCGGATTAACCCAGAAAAATTGATCTGTTTGATAATTTAAAATATTGATGTTAGCAAGATCAAAGCCTGCATTTGATGCGATGATTTGACTTTGATCTTCAGCCATAGAACTATCAAAGTTGGTAGAACTTGTACAAAGTATAACATCTGCACTATCTATATCTAGTGCAAGAAAATCAAGTCCTGTATTTAGTAAATCAACTACATGTGGATTTTCGTCTATCGTGTCAGGCAAAGTAGAAAAAAATACTTCTGCTTCCAATTTGTTTTTCCAACTTGTAGTCGATTGAACCACACCAGAAATATCGGTATACATCAAGCCAAATAGATCTTGGTCTTCCATATTTTCATCAATATATTGCTGGATATAATCAAGTATTTCTTCAAAAGAAAAAGAAGTTGAATTACTATCGTGATCAACTAAGAAAAGCACTTTTTCAACTTTAGGAGTAATTTCAAATTCTTCAGGGAAATAGACCACTTGATAAAATTTATCTAAGCTCGTATCATCTAATATGCTAACAAAAACTTGGTCATCAATCAATGGAGAATCCATAGAGAAGTTTATATTTGGATATACATTGTTTAAAGGAACAGTCATTGTAAGTAGACTCCCATAAACAGGATCGGGTTCACTAACAAAAACACTATTGGGATAAAGTGTAATTCTTGGATTTTGCCAATTGGTATCGGGAAAAGTAATGATTCGAAAATGGGAGAGTTGAAGCGCAGAGGTCTGCAAAATGTGCATAGGTAATGAAGTAATCACCTTCTCTTTAGTCCACTGTGTAGGAATTAAAAATGTGACCTTTACTTTTCGACTTCCATTGGCTGGCAAAGGATATACACGCAATTGATATCCGCCATCTGGTTTTCTATATAATAAGGACGGATCAGTATTGCGATCTACCACCTCTTCATAATTGGCTAAAGCTTCATAGTACTCTAAAATATCTGCTTTAACAATAGTACTATCATCTAACATCCAAAGCCATGAATCCGTAACAATAGATCCTTCTGGTAAAGTGAAATTTAAAATCGCCTCTAGCCAAAAATCCCCCCAATGCTCAACCTCCGAACTTGAAATGGTAAGTACCATTCCGACCTCTGTATATGCGCCTTGAGGTTTTATTATAAAATCAGCCGCATTGATGTCTGCAGAATATTCATTCGCCCAAAATCCTGCGTCAGGATTTATTACAGTAAGCGAATTTTGCGCATTAACCGTTACCACAAGGCATAACAATGCCATTTGAAAAAGCGTAAATAATTTTTTCATTTTTATAAAATTTTAATTGAAAAATATAATTGTATTCGACTTTTATTTTTGATTTAAATCCTGATTCATACTACGTTTTTATTGTTACAGAAACTTGATTCAATCGTTGTTGTTTATAAATTGTTAAAATAATTTTCTAGCCTGCTATGTCTTAAGTCTATAAAGTTTATCATGATATTTATCTCATCTATAAAGTTGTTGTCATCATAATACCATTGATCATCAACTGACCAAAGTTCAAAGTTCTTTGCTACGGATTCACTAATCTGCGCACTTTTTATTTGTATCCTTTGCTTTAATCCATCGGCACTCAAAATGTTTGCATGGTTTAATTCTTCCCATCGTTCTTTTAGGTTCGTTTTGTACCAGTCAAATGCTAATAATCGGCGAAATAAAATAGATCGTTCCATAGTCAATGGTCGTTCATCTAAGTTTAATTCATTATCTCCATCACGGCCAAAACTATGATCATAATCCCAAGGAGAAATCCTAATTGGTGTTTCATTATCGACTTTATACAAATAAAAGTTTTTCAATATCCCATCCCCATTATTTGAAATCAATAACAGTAAATGCCAATCTATAATGTTTTCCAGATCAAAGATTTTTGAGAAATCATTTTCAAACACTAGATCATTGCTGGTAAGAATAAAATCTCGTACTCCTTCGATATAGTCTGTTTTATCTTCTATTTCAATTTTAGGATAAATTTGTTGATGAAAATTACTCCAGTCCTGAGGCGAAATGTTATCATAGCTTTCTCTAAATATAAGTGGCTCTTTAAATATCATAGCCAAGGAATCTGATCCATTTATCTTTAAACTAGACTTGTCTAATTTTTCCTTCATTACATAAAGACCATTATAGACTCCATTGAGTTCCAATTCAATATATTGGCATTTTGAAGCGACATTGATATCATTCATGAGCGAAAATAATTCGTAAGACAACACGTGACGAAGAAAAGTTTTATCAATATAATTTGCATTCAATATCCAATCATCATCTTTGGGTAAATCAACGATTGCAATATCTGCACCCAAATCAATCTCATATGAATGTTTAGGAAATTGAATGGAATATCCACCTCTACGTTCTATTCTCCCATCGTATATAAATTGCACGTCGTTTTTTGTTTCATTAATTGTAATATTGATTTTCTCATCTATGGGGATGGTACCTTCAAACTCAAGATTCAGGATATACTTGTTTAGAAGGCGTTGTTCTATTGGGATGATTTTTTCCTTATCACAGCTTATCACTGACAAAAGAAAAATACACATAATGAACTTTGTGTAGCTTTTCATTATTATTGCTTTTGGGCCTTTTAGTATCAAACAAAAGGATTAAAATTTATCCATTTGAGGATCGCACAAGACATAGAAATGCCATATGAAATCGAACAAATAATTTTGTTGTTTCAATAAAAGTGTAATTTAAAAATGGTTATAATCGAAGAAACTAAAAGGGGGAGGGGGGAATTAATAATTTCTCATTAGTGTGGAAATTTCCATTCAAAAAAAAAGACACAGTAAATGAAAAATGCCCCTACCTTATCCATCAAATTATGTTAAAATTATATTTGAACTAAAAATAAAAGGCAAATTTCCTACCTGGGAAGTTATTAAAACGTTAAAGCTATAGAATAACTTGGCGTTGTTTTTGAAAACACTTTATAATAGAGTAAATTAAATTGCAGACAATTTTAGAATACCCATTGTATTTACTGTTTTTTTAGCTTAAACTTGTCTTATATTTTAATCCTTTTAACCAATCACCAATTTTTTACCAAAACATTTACCATGAAGAAGGTGCGTAGTTTTATATATAACCGAAAAAAGACAGTAGCTGCTTTTGCTATTGCAATAATGGGAGGCTTCTTTGTTTCCTCTGACTATAATAAATATTTTGAGATCGCTAAAAATCTTGAAATATTTGCCAATTTATATAAAGAAATTAATACCTACTACGTAGATGATGTAGATCCTGCAAAATTGATGCGCACAGGGGTAGATGCCATGCTCGAATCGCTTGACCCTTTTACTAATTATATTTCAGAAGCTGAAATTTCTGGTTTCCGACTACAAATTACAGGAAAATATGGAGGCATTGGTGCTTCTATTCGAAACGTAGGTGAACGGGTGATCATCACCGAACCTTATGAAGACTTTCCAGCTCATAAAGCAGGCTTATTAGCGGGTGATGAAATCTTAATGATCAATGGAAAATCGGCTATAGGTAAAACAACGAAAGAAGTAAGTAATGTGCTAAAAGGTGGGGCGGGTGATGAAGTAGAGTTGACGATTAAACGACCTGGTGAAGATAAAAAAATGAACTTCAAAGTCACCCGAGAAGAAATTCGTATTCCCAATGTACCTTACTTTGGAATGGCCGATGAAAAAACTGCCTACATCAATCTAACAACCTTTACTGAAAATGCAGGTAAAAATGTAGCCAACGCATTGAAAGAATTGAAAAATGAAAACGAAGTGGAGCAAGTGATTCTTGACCTTCGAGGAAATGGTGGCGGTCTTTTAAGAGAAGCCATTAATCTTTGTAACGTATTTATTCCAGAGGGACAAAATATTGTCACCACAAAAGGAAAGATTAAAGATTGGGATAAAAATTATAAAACGCTTAATAAACCTGTAGATTTAGATATCCCATTGGCTATTTTAATTAATAAAAGCTCTGCTTCTGCCTCTGAAATCGTTTCTGGTGTACTACAAGATTTAGATCGAGGAGTCGTAATCGGACAAAAGTCTTATGGAAAAGGCCTGGTTCAAAATACTAGAGACGTAGGTTACAATTCTAAAGTGAAATTAACCACTGCAAAATACTATATCGCAAGCGGACGATGTATTCAGTCTGTTCAATATAAGGATGGAGAACCTGTTGAAATTTCGGATTCTTTAAAAACACCATTTAAAACCAAAAGTGGACGGACCGTTTATGATGGTGGTGGAATTGATCCAGATGTAAAAGTAGGTAATGATAAACTTGGTTTAATCACCCAAACACTGCTTGCTAAAAATCACATTTTTGACTATGCCACAGAATATCGCTTAAAGCATCCTACTATAGCCGAACCGCAAGAT
Source organism: Saprospiraceae bacterium (assembly GCA_020629935.1). Classification (GTDB taxonomy): domain Bacteria; phylum Bacteroidota; class Bacteroidia; order Chitinophagales; family Saprospiraceae; genus JAHDCJ01. The sequence continues at coordinate 40,941 of JAHDCJ010000002.1, forward strand.
TATAACTTTACGGATGCAGACTATGCCGATTTTAAACGTTTCTTAGCAGGACGGTCTTATGACTACGAAACACAAAGCGAGAAACAATTAGAAAAATTAGTGGAAAAAGCTAAAAAAGAAAAATATTATTCAGCAATGGAAACTTCTATTAATGAAATGAAACAACGTATTAAAAATGAAAAAACACGTGATTTAGATACCTATAAAAAAGAAATCACTTATTTTTTAGAACAAGAAATCGTTACCCGATATTATTTTGCTAAAGGTAGAATTCAATCTACAATGGATACGGATCCAGAAATTAAAGAAGCACTTCGTATTTTGGCTAATCCAACAGAGTATAAAAAGATCTTAGGAAAATAATAATTCGAGATTAAAAAATATTTTTTAAAGCGGTGTAAATCATTAAATTTGCACCGCTTTTATTATGGGACTAATCTTAAATATCGATACCGCTACTTCGAATTGTTCGATCGCACTTGGACTAAAAGGAAAAGAAATTGCTTTCTCCGAAGCAAAAGAAGTCATGTCGCATGCCTCCAAATTAACCGTTTTAATCCAAGACCTTATCAAGGAAAATAAGTTGAAACTATCAGACCTCGATGCGGTGGCGGTCTCTTCAGGTCCTGGTTCGTACACGGGTCTTCGAATTGGTACTTCTGTAGCTAAAGGGCTTTGTTATGCATTAAATATCCCTCTTATTGCGGTAAGTACATTAGAAGCGTTGGCCTATGCAAGTCATCAATTAGCCCCAAATGAGGATCACTTTTGTATTCCGCTCTTAGACGCTAGACGAATGGAAGTTTATACCGCAGTTTTTGACGGAACAACAAAAATTGAAAAAGATCACGCTAAAATTATAGACGAATTAAGTTTTAAAAAATACATTGATTCTAATAAAAAAATTATTTTTTCTGGGAACGCTCAAGAAAAATGTAAACCCGTTTTAACACATCCATCCTTCCATTATACGTCCGTGGTATCTAGTGCCTCACACTTGATTGCCCTATCTTGGAAGCATTTTCAAAACCAAAAAATGGAGGAAATGGCCTATTTTACGCCATTCTACCTTAAACCTCCCAATATTACGACCAAGAAAAAAAATATTTAAATATTTGAAACATTCTTATTATGAGTGGCGTATCAATATTTGTATTTATTATATGAAAGTGGGCTTTTTTGACCATTTTTTTAAAATTGTGACAGATCAATAATTTCATTTCGGCATTATTTTTGCTGAATTGTATTAGTTGAAATTATTAATCAATAGAACTTGCATAAAAAAACTAAATTATGAGGAAGCAAAAAAATGAAACAATTGTGCTCAAAAAGATGAAGAACAATGTACATCTTGATTATGCTGAACTCCGCAAAGCCGTGTTGGTTTTACGAGCAGTAAATCATAAACTTCGTCAATCGGTAATCGATTTACTTGAAGAACAAGATAAAATGACGGTAACAGATATTTATATCAAACTTCGTCTTGAGCAATCTGTGGCTTCACAACATCTTGCTATTTTAAGAAGAGCTGGTGTGGTTATTACAGAAAGACAAGGTAAGTTTATCTATTATTCTTTAGATAAAGATCGCCTTAATCAAATTAGCCGTCTTGTTGAAGAACTTGCGGGATAATTTACGAAAGGACCAAACAAAAACAGATCCAGAGCAAATTGTTTTGCTAAAAAATAAAAGTGCCAAGCTATTTAGCCGAGCACTTTTTTTTTGTCTAGGTTAAAAAAAACAGCTTAAAATAGCGATAAATTTGTTTTTTTACTGGTTTTTATTTAACTGAATAATAGCGATTTATGTACGGTTTTTGGCGATTTCAAATGTAATACCTGCCGAAAACCATGTCACGAAAAAACAAAAAATGAGGTTTAATTAGAGCCGGTCAATATATAAATTAGTACTTTATTTATATATTGCAGGTTAATTTAAAGCAATATGTAAAAGGCTAAAATCACAGAACTTTAAATTAAAACCCAATCCTTTACCCTTATGAAAACCAACTAAGGAAAAGGAACCAATTTTTTAAAATTAAATAAAAGGCTTATGAGAAAGGCAAAGGTCATGATTGACAATGATAGGCTACAGGTGTCTGTAGAAATCCTAAGAGCGTTAGCGCATCCTTTAAGAATGCAAATTTTAGAGTTTATTGACCAGAACGAAGAAATTAATGTTAACAAAATTTACAATACATTAAAACTCGAACAATCAATTACTTCACAGCATTTAAGAATTCTACGATTAGCAGGTATTGTTGAAACAAGTAGAAACGGAAAATTCATCTATTACAAAATTGATTATAGTAAAGTGAGACATGTGGTTTCCTCTATTAATCGTTTCCTAGAAGATGATAAATAACGTGAAAGAATCATAAAAAAAGCGTACTTAATTATTAAGTACGCTTTTTTTATATCTCACCAATTACATGTTCTCCTGGTGGTACTAATTTCTCATGAACCTCACGGAGTTCAAATCCTTCTCCAGAGAAAAAACGATTGTGATATATTAATATGGAAATCACACCTAAAGACACCGAAATATCGGCAATGTTAAAAATAGAATTGAAAAATTTTAAATAACGACCACCCCAAAAAGGAACCCAATCAGGCAAATAACCTTCAAAAACGGGTAAATAGAACATATCTACTACATGACCCATTAAAAAGCCTGTATAACCGCCTCCAGAAGGCATAAACTGGGCAATGGTATGAAAACTCGAAGAAAAGAAAATTCCATAAAAAACGGAATCCATTATATTGCCCAATGCTCCAGCTAAAATCAAGGATAAAGAAATTATTAAACCCTTATGTGCCTTGCGTTTTATTAACAAACGAATAATATAAACTAAAACAGCAGCAGCAATTATTCGAAAAATACTTAACAATATTTTACCCGTATCTCCTCCTAAAGAAATACCAAATGCCATCCCGTCATTTTCCGTAAATCGTAAACGAAACCAAGAGCCTATTAGCGGAATCTCCGATTCTAAGACCATAGTGAGCTTTACATATATTTTTAAAGCCTGATCTAAAAATAGAACACTTAATACAATAAGAATTACAAGGGTGCTTTTTTTCACTATTATGTTAGGACCAACGATGTGATTATTTTTGTGATTCTTTCGCCTCAATGCTTAATGTCGCATGAGGTACAATTTTGAGCCTTTCTTTGTTGATTAATTTGCCTGAAACTCGACAAATACCATATACTTTATTCTCAATTCGGATTAAGGCATTTTCTAAATGCTTAATATATTTCTCTTGACGAGAAGCTAAATTTGAAAGTCGCTCTCCTTCCGCAGTGCCCGTCCCATCATCTAATCCTTTCAATTTTGAATCGGCATTTTGTGAACGCTCTGTCAATTGTGCTTTATAAAATCGAAGATCTTCTTGTGCAGTGCCCAATTTTTTTTCGATTATCTGTTTGAATTCTTCCAATTCTTCGTCGGTATATCTCGTTTTCTCAGACATAATTACCTTTTTGATTAGTGATAACAACAATAAATCCAGCAGGTTATCCAAAATTACCCTCGCATGGTTTTATTTCGTGCAAAGGTACAAAAAAAGAGCCAACTTTATAAATTTCATTTTCTATAAGCAGTTATATCATAACTTCTAAGTAAAATCTTTTAATTTTAGTGGATCGCTTAAAAAATATAAACTCGATGAAATCACAACCGAAAAACCTCAGTCATACCTTAAATCACCTCGGTGAAAATCGAGAACAATATTTCAATGCTATTGCTCCGCCAATCATCCAAACGAGTAATTTTTCCTTTTCTTCCGTTCAATCTTTTCGAAAAGCGTTACATGATGAACTCGAAAATACCATTTATACTAGAGGGAATAATCCTACAGTAAAAATATTGAGAGAAAAACTCGCCGCATTGGAAAAAACCGAAGATGCCTTAGTCTTTGCTAGTGGTTCTGCCGCAGTAGCAGCCACCGTTATCGCACAAGTTAAAGCTGGCGATCATATCGTTTGTGTGCAATCTCCTTATAGTTGGACATATAAACTATTGCATCAATTTTTACCTCGATTTGGAGTGAAAACTACCTTTGTCAATGCGCAAAAAATAGAAACTATTGAAGCTGCAATAAAAGAAAATACCAAAGTACTATATCTAGAATCGCCCAATAGTATGACCTTTGAATTACAAGACCTAAAACAATGCGCGCAACTCGCTAAAAAACGAGGTTTGGTCAGTATTATTGATAACAGTCATGCCTCGCCATATTATCAAAATCCAGCAGATTTTGGCATTGACCTCATCTTGCATTCCGGGACAAAATACCTCAATGGACATAGTGATGTGGTCTTTGGCGTAGTCTGTGGTAATCATACACAAATTCGGAAAATCTTTGAGTCAGAATTTATGACTTTAGGCGCTATTATGTCTCCGCTCGAAGCCGCAATGGTTTTACGTGGTCTACGCACGTTTCCATTACGTATGGAACAGAGCAATAAGACAGCATTCGCTTTGGCTAAATGGCTAGAAACGCAGCCCAAAGTCAAAAAAGTATATCATCCTTTATTGCCCAATTCTCCACAAATTGAATTGGCAAATGCGCAAATGCGAGGAGCAGGAGGCCTGTTTTCTATAGAATTAGTTACTGAAGACATTGAAAAAATTGAACGTTTTAGTAATCATTTAACCCGGTTTTTGATTGCTGCTTCTTGGGGAGGACATGAATCTCTTCAAATTCCAGTTTGTGCTTTTTATGGCATGGAAAACCGTGAAAAACCAACACTTCCGATCAATTTTATTCGATTTTATGCTGGATTAGAATCGGTAGAATGGCTCAAAGAAGATTTTATTCAAGCCTTTGCTGAAATCTGACATTGGACAAGCGATGTGGAAGTGTAGGCCAAAGGCCTAGATTGCGGTACGCAAGCCGAGTGAATAACGAGCACTGTAACGTAGCGACAGAGAAAAATCTCATTTTTTCTCTGATGGCCCCAAAATAAATTCGTATTCCCTTTGATGGTAAATGATTTGGGCGGCCCGCTCATCAAATCCCTGCGGGCTTTAATGAGCGTCAGGCTATTCGCTATTATGTGCTCGCTGTGCTGCGCGCATACCGCTGCTATCCTTCCCGCAGTGTTCCTGTTTTAGTAGTTAGATCGTGAGTTCGAGGTAAGGAATAACCGTGTCAAATCCTTTTTGATGAAAGTATTGAAAGGTGGCTTCTAAAGAACGATTGCTTGTGGCCAAAACAAAGTCTCCTCCCCAAGCGCCTAGAGATTTAGTTTGTCCCCAATAATCAGAAAAATGGAGATCCTGCGCACGGTCTAATTGTAAGGCTTTGGCTACCAATTGCTCATGTGTCAAAATGTGTTTTTCTAAGGTGTTCAAGTCTGAGGCATCCAAAAACTGAGCACTTAGTTTCGAAAATTTTTCTATTAAATCTTGATCTCCTTTTTGATGCTTCCGATATCGTTGGATTCCTTCTCGACTATTTTGTTTATGACCTAAATAGACAAAATAAAGTTGTCCTGCGAAGTGCGGTTGAAAATGTAAAGGAATAACTTCAGGTTTCTTTTTGCGTGTGTATAAAATAGGACCATTGGCTCCCGCGCAAGCTAAATCGTAACCCGATCCTCCAAACGTTTTTTCTAGGAGTTCATAAGGATCAATCCCCGCCCATTTGGCCATTGCATAAATTAAAGTAGAACTGCTTCCTAAACCCCAATCTCTTGGGAAATCGAGTTTAGACTCAATGCGTACCAAAGGCAGTTTACCCAATGATTGAAGTATTTTTTGAAGCGCTATTGCCGTCTTATTGTCCGTGCTTTGAATGATACTTAAATCAACAGGATTAAATTGCGCATTGAACCAACATTGTCCATTTAAATCAAAGCTAAACCATTCGATATGTTTAGTAAGACTTTTTTGAATATGAAAGGATTGTCCGCGGTTTAAAGGCAAGGCAATGGCTTGTGCGCCATCAAGGACAAAGTATTCGGAAGTCAATAAAAATTTTCCCCTTGCTCGGAACGAAAAGGGAAGGGGTTTGGCCAATTCGCTAGCTACTTTTTTTCGTAGACAAAGCTTTTGGAGTCATTAGGTTTTGACTTCCTTGTTTTTAGGATGTAATCTCTTACGGCCGTAAAGGAAACGACTTTGTCTTTGAAATAACTTATGGCTTGTTTCACTTCTTTTTCACTAGCTTCCATATGATTCAAAATATTAACCAAATGCATTTTCATGTGGCCTTTTTGGATACCTGTAGTTACCAAAGACTTAACGGCGGCAAAGTTTTGAGATAAACCTACAGAAACCATAATTTGCATCAATTCTTGAGCACCAGGAGAGCCTAACATTTCTAGAGATCGTCGAGCTAAAGGATGTAAAGAAGTTAAGCCACCAACAGTACCCACAGCAATAGGAAAATCAATCCAAAATTTAAACATTCCATCTTTAACTTCTACATGCGAAAGACTACGATATTGACCATCTTTAGCGGCGTAAGTATGTCCACAAGCTTCTATGGCTCTAAAGTCATTTCCTGTAGCAATTGCTACAGCGTCAATACCATTAAAAATGCCTTTATTATGTGTAGTTGCTCGTGAAATATCGAGATGAGCAATTTTGATCGCTTTCTCAAATTTAAAGGCAAACTCTTCGGGCGTTTCATTTTCGAAAGGACCCAGATCTGCCACAGGACATTCGACCCAAGAACGAACCAAACACTCTGGAGTATAGTTGGATAAAATGGACATGATAATGGTAATTTCCCCTTTTTCCTCTTTAAGCGAAGGATGTCCATCTACGATTTGTGTAAGAATACAAGCAAACTCTTCAAGCACCGAGTTGATAAAATTGGCGCCCATAGAATCACAAGTGTCAAAATGTGCTTTTAATTGGAAATAGTCTGCTTCAAGATGCGTCATGTTGATCAATTGCACATCAAGAATTCCACCTCCACGTTTTTGCATATTACGGGTAATATGCTCTGTTTTTTCAAATAATTCCTTTTTAATTTGTGGGAAAATAGCTTCGAATTTTTGGGCATTTCCAGTATAAGTGAAATGAACTTGGCCTACTTTTTTAGTGCCAATAATTTCTGCATGAAATCCACCACGTTGTTGCCAAAATTTAGCTCCACTACTTGCCGCAGCAACGACTGAACTTTCTTCGATAACCATAGGAACACAATAATTGTTTCCATTGATTGTAAAATTAGGAGCGACCCCAAAAGGAAGCACATAGTTGCTCAGGGTATTTTCACTAAAATCATCGATGATTTTCTGTTGTCTCTCATCTTTATGCCAAAAGCTCATCAATTCTTGCGTTACCTCTTCCGGATTTCGAAAGAAGTTTTCCACTACCCAGCGGAGTTTTTTCCGCTTTGACATTTTGGAGAATCCAGATACTTTTTGTTCCGGTTTCATCTATTTATTTTTTTAGTCGTAAAAAGGCATTCGCCAATTCTAGTCCTTTAATTTGCATTTCTACAAATTGCGCGAGCAATTCGTAAGATTCTCTAGCATGTTTAAGGAAGGCCGAAGCTTGTCCGTAAATACTAGGAACGTTCAATTTATTAATTAAATAATAACCATCCAAGAAATTTTGTATTCCACCTGAAATAATTACTTGCTTACAAAGCGCTTTATTACCAAGAGAATGGATTATTTCATTGGTAAAGTTAGTCATTTCTTCGGCATTATGTCCAATTTGGGCTAAGGGCTCGTACATTGCCTTGATATGATTGGCTGCTCTTAACAGTTCTACTTTAGCAAAATTGGTGCCTCCATTGGCTGCAAAGTCGATGGCTTGTAGCGGAAGTTGAAACAATGCTTCTAAGCTTTGGTATCCCATTCCTTGTCCAACTTCTTTCACTATGATATTGAGGTCTTTCTTTTCCAATAATCGAGTAATGGTTTCAATTGGAGGATGTTCTATTCGATCACCTTCGGGTTGTAACCATTCTTGCAATGGATTGATATGTATGATTAAACCATCCGCAGAGAGTTTATCAAGTAATTCGGTAATCAGCTGGATTTGGCCGTTATGAATTAATTGTTCTACTTGGGCGATACCAAGATTGGCATAAAGCGGAAGATCATCACCAATGAGTTTTCGAATATTGAAATCATTAAGTGTTTCGTTGGTATAGAGTAAAGATCTACAAGAACCTAATCCCATTCCAAAGCCAAATTCTTTGCAAGCTCGAGCTAGGTTATGATTAATGGTATGTGCAAGTGCTGTTCCTCCTGTCATACTAGATACCCACATTGGCGCGCGTAAGGTTTTGCCTAAGAAGGAGATATTGGGTAAACTCCCTTCTTTGGGGTGCCCAGCAAGTAGAGGTTCGTATTGAAACCTTGGGTCAATGTGTAGTTGAGAGATTTGAGACTGGAAAGCCAGTTCAATATGATCTTTTTTTCGGGTGAATGCATTGGCATCTTCCCTTTCCATAGTTTCTCTTAAAACCTGTTCCCGCTTTTTATCCATGTAGTGTTTTATCTATTTCACAAAGGTAAGGTTTAATTACTAAACCTTAGACTTAAATGATACTGAAAAATCAAGCTAGATAAATAACAGTTGTTTTAGAAAATGGTTGGGGAAAAAGTCTATTTTGTTTAACGAAAGTGTTTTTTTTATCCAAAAAGGTTAAACAAAATGTTTAAGCATGATAATTTCTTGAGGTTTTAGGAAGCGAAATTTTCCCCTTGGCAAGTCTTTTTTTGTTAATCCTCCAAAGTAAACCCGATCCAGTTTTAGGACTTGATATTTCCAGTGTTCAAACATTCGTCGAACGATTCGATTTCTTCCAATATGGATTTCCACACCAATTATAGTTTTATCATTTTCTTGAAGGAAATGAATTTTATCTGGTTTTACATGGCCATCTTCAAGGTCGAATCCTTTTTTTATTTTTTCAAAATGGGCTTGGCTTAGCGGTTTATCTAGGATGACATGGTAGATTTTCTTTACGCCATGACTTGGATGCGTTAATTTTTTGGCAAGATCTCCATCGTTAGTAAATAGGAGTAATCCAGTGGTGGCTCGATCAAGTCGACCTACAGGAAAGATTCGTTGTTTGACGGCTTTACCTACGATATCCATTACGGTTTTTCGATTGCGTTCGTCACTTACTGTAGTAATATAATTTTTAGGTTTATTAAGAAGGATATAGACTTGTTCTTTTTCTACGTCAATCTTTTTCCCTCTAAAGGTAACGACATCATCGGGTTTGATTTTGTGTCCCATTTCAAGCACCACATCTCCATTGACCGTAACTAAACCCTCTTTAATAAATTCGTCTGCTTTTCTACGTGAGCAAATACCACAATGTGCCACAAACTTATTGAGTCTCATAGGGAATTGGGTCGATTCCTCTGTTTTTTGTTTAGACGTTTTTTTTTGGAAATTTTTCATTATTCTTCTTCGCTTGAACTCGATTCGATATCCGCAGGTTCGCTAATGTTCGTATCTATTTGTGTGGCATCTTTGGTTTCTATTACATTTGAATTTTCTTCAATCTCTGCAGGTGCGCCAATTTCATTTTGTGGGAGCTTGAAGTCTTTTAATTTTGGTAAATCATTGATGGTGTTGATTCCAAAATAGTTCATGAATTTAGGACTTGTGCCATAGAGAAGTGGTCGACCAGGGAGTTCGCTTCGACCGGTAATGGAAATCAATTCTTTTTCCAATAGTTTCTGGATGGAATAATCGCAACTTACCCCTCGTATTTGTTCCAATTCGGTTTTGGTAACGGGTTGTTTATAAGCAATAATAGACAAGGTTTCTAGCGCAGCTTTTGTAAGCCGTTTTTTGGTTTGTTGTTTTAGATGAATCCCAATTACTTCATGGTAAGCGGCTTTACTTAAGAATTGGAAACCATCAGATATTTTGACCAATTCAAAAGAGAACTGTTCATTTAGGTAGTTTTGTTGCAGACGGCCAATGGCTTCTTCGATTTGTTCTTTTTCAAAGTTTTGGCTGTAAGTTAAATCAAGACAGGTTTTTATCTCCAATAATGTAATTGGATTTTCTGCCGTAAAAATAAGAGACTCTATTTGTCGATCGTAATTTTTCAATGGAATGTATTTAACGCAAGCTAATAAAATTTTAAGCGCTTGTTTTTAAGGCGAAGTTCTTCTCAACTTCATACCTAAATTTTAAAATGCATGCAAAAATAGCGATTCTTCGTGAATGATTTAGAATATTATCTACATCTTTTTAAAAGAGAGCTAGAAACAAAAAAGCGGAACTTCATTTGAAGTCCCGCTTTTGACAAAAAATACTTGTTTAATTATCGTGCATTATTAAACACAAAACGTTTAGAGAAAATGTTTTCTCCCTGTTGTACATTTAGGAAATATACACCAGGCGCTTGGTTTGTAATGTTTAATTCCTTGTTATAATTTCCATTAAATTCACTTACTTCTTCTCGATAGACTTCTTTACCAGAAAGATCTACAATAGTAATGGTTAATGGTGCTAATTCCTCTGCAGTAAAAGTTACTTTAAAAGAACCCGTATTCGGATTTGGGAATAAATTAAATTGATCTAAACTTAAGCTGTTTCTAGGTGCGAAAGGTTCCAAAGCGATAGGTGTTTCAGAAATAGATTCTTCAGGGGTATTGGTACTGAATTCTTTGATGATAATTAATTCATCTCTTCGGTATTCACCCGTTTCACAATCGCAACCGCTGTATTTGTCAAGATCAGATTTACGACTCAATTCCGCTTTAATTTTCTTAATTTTTCCATTTTGTTGGATACGTAATTTAACTTGATCTCCAGGGCTTTTACTCTGAACCATATTAGCCAACTGGTCTACATCTTTAATTTCAGTTCCCTCAAAACTAAGAATAACTGCGCCATCGTCTAATTTTGATTTTTCGGCACCAGACCCTGCAAAGATACCGCTTACATTTACTCCAATTTGATCTTCTCGATTTTCGATTTCTACTCCTAACATTGGTGTAACACAAAGTACTTTACAATCAAAGTTTTCTTGGAAAGATTTGAAGCCATGAGGTTTTGCGTACTTATGGTTGAAATGAGGTTTACGAGGAAAAGCACCCATTGAATAATTTTCTTTTTTCTTTAACGTAGCTTGCATGGTTTGAACTGCCCCATCTCTAGTCACTTCAATGGCTAAAGCATCACCCACTTTTTTCGTTTTAATATGATTTATTACGTCAGCGATAGAATTCATAGCTTTATTATCTAGTTTTTTGATAATATCACCTGCTTGAATTCCTGCCGCGGCTGCCGCACTATTTTCCATGACTTTTTCAATGCGTATGGTTTGGTCTTCAGAATTAGAAGTGAAAACTACACCTAAAAATGGACGATCTTCATGCAATGTTTGCATTTTACTTTTGAAGGATTCCAATTGGTCTTTACAATCAAAACCTTCTAACCCATCCATTTCAATTTTTAAGTTTTTAAATAGGTCGTCTGCATTTTTAGAAAGGTTTTCGATATTGAAATTCCCATCGCCTTTGATATTGAAAAACTTAATCATGTCGTCCCCTTCTTTTAGTTCGATGTTGAGGTCCATGTTTTGTAAATCATCACCCGTAATGATTTTTATTTTGCCTTGACCATTGCCCATGTTGTTTAAGTCAATTCCTTTTTCTTTCAACATTTTTTCAATTCCTTCAGGAAGTTGTCCATCAGATTTAAACTGAAAAGAATGTGTTTCCCCATCATTAGAATTCCAATTGAAATTGCCATTAGGCAAATCACAATCACCTTTTTTAAACATGAAGGTGTTTGCCCCAGAATTTCTACCCATGAAATGAGGTGTTTTGTCGGCTTGGATAACCGCATCTTTACTACCTTCTTTCACGATTCGAATAGAATGTTCTGCTTGATCTAAAGCATTTTTTACTTCATTAGGATTTAATCCCATTGCTTTAATTTTTTCAATGATTGCTTCAGGAATAGCTTCTCCTTCTTTTAGCGTAACCATATCAAAGTTGGTATTTTGAGGGCCGCCCATTTTAAACCCACGCATAAAGGCGTCTTCCTTAGAAAGGAATGGGTGTCTATGGTGTTTTCGGCGTGGAGATACCTGATGATCCTTGTCAATAGTAATTTGAATTTCTTTTTCTGAATGCGTAGCATTTTCATCATCAGAAAAAATAATGACATCAATATCTTCTTCTATTACATTGCCGTTGGCATCTTCGGAAATGGTAATGTTTCCATTTTCATTGATCCATTCTGTGGCTTCTTCGCCTTCGTAGACTTCTTCTGTAATTTGTTCATTACCTTCATCATCAATAATGATTTTTTTGATGATTACTTTGTTTTGTTCGGCTTGTGAGAAGATAGGAGAAACACTAGCAGAAATAAATAAAGTGGTTAATAAAAAGGGGAATAAAAATGTCTTGGTGTTAAATTGAATCATAGCACATAATTTTTTTTTGAAAAAATAAAATTGTAGTGGTTTCATTTTTGATATTACAAATGTAAAATCAAAGCCTCATGCTTTCAGTTAATGAAAAGTTAAAGATTGTTTAAATACGGTTTTGCGTAAGCATAATGCATAATTTAGTAGCAGATTTATTTCCAAATAAATCATAACTTTAATTATTAAGATAACGGATTATTTTTAAAAAGTAACCAAAGTTGATAAATGGATAAAAAAGCAATAGGGTTAATTATTGGTTTGATGAGCATGTCGCTTCTAGGGATTGTATTGATGCAATCCTATTGGATTCGATATTCTATTAATCTAAATGAAGCACAATTTGATAAGAATGTGCGTATTGCCCTTCGCGATGTTTCTCAGATATTAATGAATGAAGAAGTAGAAACGATATCTAGAGATTTGTTTTTTGGGGATTTTGCTAGTATGCCAGGAAAGATGGCTTATGAAGAAGAAATTTTTTATGATTTTAAAAGTGATCCAACCTTTAATGTAGAGCGGACTTTTTCTCAAGAAATTCCAGAAGATAGTTTTTTATTAATAGATAAAGACATCTTTTATTATCATGATGCTTTAGATCATAGCTGTTATACTCCAGATGATTTAAAACATATTTATGAAAGTTTTGAGCTTCAAATGACTCGAATGTTGACTTATTCGCAACCACTTGTTGAGCGTATAAATTTGAATCGACTGGATGATTTAATACAGCGCGAGTTGGTAGAAAAGGGGATTGATTTAGCTTATCAATATGGCGTGTTTTCAAATCGTAGGCGTAATTTTGTTTTTGTAAAAGATAGTGAACCCTCAGGGGTGAAAGTTTCGGGAGGAATTAGTAAAGAAGGGCTCCAAAGGTTATATAATTCTTCCTTTAAAGTAGATCTTTTCCCCTTTGATCGTCCAGGAAAATTAATGATGTTTTTTCCTAGAAAAACGAGTTTTATTTGGCAATCTGTGTTAGGGATGTTGTTGGCGTCTATTTTATTTACGGCGATTATATTATTCTGTTTTATGTATACCATTCAAGTTATTTTTAAACAGAAAAAACTATCAGAAATAAAGACCGATTTTATCAACAACATGACTCATGAATTCAAAACGCCTATTGCTACCATATCTTTAGCAGCAGACTCTATAACGAGTAAAATGGTTTCTGAAGATTCGTCCAAAGTGAAGCGATTTGCTTCGATAATTAAAGAAGAGAACAAACGGATGAACAGCCAAGTAGAAAAGGTTTTACAAATGGCTTTATTGGATAAAGATGATTTTAAATTAAATATCAGAGCCATTGATGTGCATGAAGTGATTCGTCAGGCAAGTCGGCATATGGGATTACAATTGGAGCAAAAGTCGGGAAGAATAAAATTAGATCTTCAAGCAAACGATTTTGAGATTGAAGGAGATTTGACCCATTTTTCTTCGGTAATTCATAATCTTTTAGATAACGCAAATAAATATACACCAGAAAAACCAGAAATAACGATACGAACCGCGAATGTTTCGGGAGGAATAAAAGTATTTATAAAAGACAACGGTATTGGAATGGATGCAGAAGTGCGTAAACGTATTTTTGATAAATTTTATCGTGTGCATACAGGTAACCTTCACGATGTCAAAGGCTTTGGGCTAGGTCTTAGTTACGTGAAGGCAATTATTACGGCACATAAAGGCCATGTTGATGTAAAGAGCGAGTTAGGGAAGGGGAGTGAGTTTATTCTATTTTTCCCGTTTCAAATTTCGCGTTAACATTTATTTAACGAGATCAGGAACGACTTTTGCTATAAAAAAGTATGTTAGAAGTTCCTAATAAGTAAAACTAGTGAGATGACAGAGACCACAAAAATTCTATTAGTAGAAGATGACCAAAATTTTGGGGATGTATTGAAATCCTATTTAGAGATGCATGGATATGGTATTACCCTAGCACAAGATGGAGATGCAGGAGTAGAGGCATATAAAGCAGGAGCCTACAATCTTTGTATTTTGGATGTAATGATGCCTAAAAAGGACGGGTTTACCGTTGCTAAAGAAATTAGAGAAATCAATAATAATCAACCGATTATCTTTTTAACAGCCAAGACGCTTAAAGAAGATATCATACAAGGGTTTAAATTAGGTGCGGATGATTATATTTCTAAGCCGTTTAATTCTGAGGAACTTTTATATCGAATTCAAGCCGTATTGAAACGAAGTACTGCGAATGAAGTAGAAGAGGAAGAAGCTAAAGAGTTTGAAATTGGTCAATATCATTTCAACTATCCTCTTCGAATTTTATCTTTTAATGGGGAAAAATCAAAATTGTCGCCTAAAGAAGCCGAATTGCTTCGGATGTTTTGCGTCAAAATGAACGATATTTTACCTCGTTCCGAAGCGCTTACGCATATTTGGGGAGAAGACAATTATTTCACTGCTCGAAGTATGGACGTTTTCGTTACAAAGTTACGTAAATACCTAAAAGGAGATGAAAATATTGAAATCATCAATATCCACGGAAACGGTTTTCAACTTAAGGTCTTAGCCGCAGAAACGACTTAATTTAAGCATGTAAAATTTTTAATAACCAATCTTTTTGAATTAAAGGATTGGTCGAATGGATTTCTTTTTCAAGTACATCTACTTGAAGTCGTCTAGCCATTTTTTTCGTAGCAATTCTTCGGACTAAACGAATAAAGTTAGAATAGGAATTTTTGTATTCTGTTGGGACTTTTTTATTTCTAAATAAATAAATACGAAAGGCTTCTAAAGTAGATAACATCAATTCGGTCTCATCTAACTCAAAGGCTGTTTTTATCAATAAGGTCTTGAAATACATATGATAATAGAAATCGATAAACTCTATATCGGAATACTGAATATCACGTAAATGACTCATCGCTTGCTCAAATTGGCTTTTTTCAAAAAAGAGCATGGCCATACTAAAAGCAAATACATTTTCACGAAATTTAGGCATTACCCGATCCTTAAAAGAAAGAATAAATTCTTCTGTCCAATTATATTCTTTGACATAAAGAGCGGCTTGGACAATATTTCGAAAATGATTATGTGAAAAATATTTATGCGCCGTCAAGATATCCATTTCTAAAATATGCTCGTATAATAAAAAAGACTCCTTAAGAAAATGGCGCTTTCCTTGGTTAATTTTAAACCGACAATAATTTAATAAGGCCGTATAAAATTGACGAATATCAAAGTCTTGTAATTGTTTTTCATATTTTAAAACCCCTTCTTTAAAATTGGTATAATGACTCTCTTCATCAAAATAATTATAGGTTAATACCAGTTGGTGGAGTAGATGGATAGAAGGAACATCCGTAAACGGATTTTTTTCTAAGAAATTCAATGTTTCCTTCAACATGTGAATCTCATATTTGGTGTTTAATACCCGTTCCCATTGAAGTACAGCGGCTGAATGTCGAATTTTATCCGCTATGTAATATTGATCTAAACTATAAACAACCTCTTGTAAACTAGTTTGGCGAGCTCTATTTATGTTTACATTTGAGTGTTGATAAGAGACTTTATCTAAGAGGTATTTTTGATAAAAATAGTCCGTGTTTTTAATTTCCTTTTGGTTTTCATGTTCAACCATTTTGGTCAATTTCCTTCCAAAAAGATCAAAAAGGAATCGTTCATGAAAGGAAAGAGCAGTCCAATAGTCTTTATAAAAATTATTTTTTTCTAGTTTTTGCTGCGCTAAAAAGGTTTCTACTAAATTCGTTAAATCAGAAGTTAAGGCTCTAAACAAGCCATCATGATATTTTTTTTTATCAAGAAAAACTTTAAAAAACAATTTCTCTTTATCCAACTTCAAAAAAACGGGGTGCTTTTTCTTCAATAAATCAAAAAGTCGCATCACTTTTTTATTCTTATTGAAGTAAGGAGAATGTACTAATTCTCCCAAACGACGAATTTCTGTGTTGTTTAAAGCTTTTAAAAGCAGGATTAATTTAGATTTTTCTTTCATTATAGTAATTAAAATGGGTGTTTTTTACTGCAAAAACAAGTGGTATTTATTGCGTAAATTATTGTCTTTTAGTGATTTGTGTTGTTTGTTGTTGTTTTTTATGTTTGTTTTTTCTCTACAAAATACAAAAAAAGTACTTTGGACACCATTAAATAGGATGTAGATTTACAGTAACAAATCCAATTTACTGCCCACTTAATCTAAAAAACAAAGAGTCGGAAAACGTTTCGACTCTGTTTTAAAAAACTCTTAACAGAGAAAAAAAATGAATGTCCTCTATTGGCTTTCACGTGTTTTTAAGGAAATAATATTTTTTAGTAGCCTTTAAAATTGAATCGACTTAAAAACCAAACCATCAACCAAATCCGTCAAAACCCACATTTTGACCCTTTTGAAATCCAATGTACGTCAGGACAGTAGAATTTAACGTGTTTGTAGCTAGTCATGTTAATGATATTGATGTCCTGACGTATTTTTTTTTGTTAAAAACAACGTTGTTTTTAATAACCCAAGTTCTTTGAATTCTAGGTATTGATTTTTAAAATTACACCATCAATTACTTTTCTTTAATTCCTAAAATGCTTTAGATAAAACCAAAATTTGGTATCTTTTAAAGCTAAGGTTTTAAAGGCTGCCCAAAAATGTGTATTTTCGTAGAAGAAAATACATGTAAAACGATACTCCCCAACATTTTTAATCCTAGTTTAAACCGTATGTAGTTTTTAAAACTACATTGAATTGTTTTTGATAATAGCCCCTCATTTTTATCAGGTATAACTATGATTGGCTTGCTTTATGTTTTTTAACGTATGATCATAAAACAAGTGTAGGAATAAAGTCTTTTAGCCATCCACTAAAAGCAAAACCACTCAAATCAAATTAGATGTTTCTAAAATAATAGACAAACATGATTTGTTTAAGGTGAAAACGTGTAACAATTTATTGACACGCTCCGTTAATATATTTATAAATGGATAATCTAAGGGTATGTACCGTTGGTTTACCGTCAATTTAACTGACAGCTTATGAAACGAATTTTTATTAAAATAAGAATATTTATCGGGCTATTTTTATTTGCCTCGATGACTACTTTTGCGCAGAATGGAATGTATGATGTACGATTTCAAACAGCATACGATGGTTGTAATGCTTTTGTGGTGATACAAATCAAAGCAAATAATGCAGGAGCAACATTTAAAGTAGCTTCTCAAAATTATAGATTTGAATACAATAACTTGGTTCTATCTAATCCACAACTTGAAGCTGAATTAGGCTTGTCGGGTTTTGTAGTAGATGAAAACCAAATGAGTTCATTTTATGAACCACATAGTCTTAGCGGATCACTTGGGAATGTGATAAGTTATAGTGTGCCCATGATTTCTGGTAATGGCTATTTTTTAAATGAAACCAATTGGCTAAGTGTCGGTCGAATTAAATTTGACGTTTTAACAGAAGACAATCCATCGGATTTAGTTTGGAATGATTCCAACACGTTTCCAAGTACTACTATCCAAGAAAAAATTGGAGATCAAATTTATGGAGCAACAGAAGGGGAGTACAATGATAAAAATGGTTGGACTTTTGCACCTGTAGCCCTCGAAAAAACAGAACAAAACGAACATGTTTGTTTGTCTGATTTAGATCAAGTGTATTATTACGAAGTCAAAAATGCAACCGATGCAATCTGGGAAATTTCTCCAGCCAATGCAGCAGAGTTTGTCGCTCAACCTTGGAATGGTAGCGGTTTAGCTTTTAATAAAGGGGAAAAAGTCTTTGTTAGATTTTTAGATGCTTCCATACAAAATGTAGAAATAAAAGCCCTTCGTCCAACTTCATGTGAAAATGAATTCACATGGGACGTAAAACTTAATAGTGATGGGGTTTGGCCAGGCGATGTGAATCACGATGGGGAAGTTGATTGGGCTTCAGATGCTTCTGCATATCTTTTTGCTAAAAGCGTACTTGATTTACAAAAAATGGTCGATCCAAATTTTGAAACAAATCCCCGACCAAGTGATATTAGTGGTTATGATGATGGTGCTTATTCCGTTCCTGTTGATCCCAGTACTTCGTATGATTGGGGCTGTCAATATGGAGAAGATTGGATTCAGCCCAATGGTAATCCCTTAGATATTTCTTATGATGGAGGAGCAGCTGTTAATCTAAAGCATGCAGATATCAATGGAGATGGAAACCTTGAATTAGGAACCGAAGGATATTATCCTGCAAATGAGACATTAAACTCTATTAGTACAGGAGCAAAAGATTTAGATGTAATAGCAAAATACGATTGGGATGCCATCGCACCATATAGCGGATCTGGTGGTTCTTCCTCCGGGTCTGGCGGTTCTCTGAACTTAATCCATTTGGATTCCGTACTTGTTCCAGATTTAGATGAACTTCGATTGGTTGTTACTTTGGGAACAGAAGAAAACCCAATAGAAAATGTGCATTCTATTGCATTTGAAACCAAATTTAAATTTGGTACTTACTTGAACCCAAGAGTAGATTATTCAGAATCTCATTTAGGTTCTAGTGCAGAGTTAAATACAGGAGATTTTCCAGCATTTGAAACAACAAATGATGAAGATCCAAGCTATTATGTGGCTTTAGGTAGACATGATTTATCAGGAAAATCTTTTGGAGACGAAATAGTAAACTCTTTATTCTGTGATTTTCCTGTAGCAGGAATAGAACACATTGATGAAGAAGAAATGGAAATATTATTAGAAGATGATTCTAAAAATAATGTAATTATTGATACCCTAGAAATTGAAATTACAAGAGCAGTTGTGCGTACCACAAGTGGCGGCACGCTAGCGATAAAAGGAAGTAAAGTAGAAGTTCCTTACCGTCATGTGGTATTGCCTTTAGAATTAATTTCTTTTGAGGCTTTCGCAAAACGAGAAGATGCTAAACTACGATGGGAAACCGCAAATGAAGTTGCATTTGCAGGTTTTGAAATCGAGCGTTCTTTTGATGGAGTAACTTTTGAAAAAATAGCATGGGTAGCTTCTACCACTTTAGAAGGAGAAGGTGCTCAATATGAATACGTCGATGAAAATGTTCAGTCAGACGCTTATGTTTATTACCGGTTAAATATGTTAGACTTGGATGGCACATCTATCCATTCTAAAATACGAGAAGTTAAATTTGGTCAAAATGATTTTTCTTCTGTATCTATTCAACCCAACCCGGTGAAAGGGGAGTTTGAACTTAGTTTTGAAACTAATTTAGCAGACCCAGCCACCATTCAGATTGTGAATACCCTTGGACAAGTGGTTTTTCAACAAAATGAAAAAATTCAGGAAGGATTTAATCGTATCGCTATTGATGCGGCTAGTCTGAGTGCAGGAATGTATATGGTAGAAGTAAGACAAGGCCCTTATCGTTTTACTAGAAAGTTTGTAAAACAATAAGCAGAATCCTCCCTCACAGTTTATGGCAAGTTTTTATAGGTAGTTTTATTAAATGTCGTTCATTTAACACTCCCAGAAACGTCTGGGAGTTTTTTTTTGTTTAAAAGTCTACCAAACCAACTAAAATATTGAAAGGGAAGATGTATCTTGTGCAGTATCAATTTCATTGTTTATGAAAGCATTAATTCCCGTTGCAGGTGTGGGTACCCGATTAAGACCCCACACTTATACCCAACCTAAACCTTTAATTCCTGTTGCAGGAAAGCCTATCATTTCATTTATTATCGAACAACTCTACGAAATAGGGATCACTGATTTCGTTTTTGTTATTGGTTATCTTGGCGAAAAAATCCAAGATTATGTAACCTTAGCTCATCCTGAAATTAATAAAACCTTTGTACATCAATCAGAGCGAAAAGGCCTTGGACATGCTGTTTGGACGGCAAGAGAAGCCTTAGAAGGGACTGATGAAGTTTTTATAGTTTTAGGAGATACCATCTTTGAGGCAGATTTAAAAGAAATGATCGATGAACCGCTTTCTTGTCTTGGTGTAAAGAAAGTGGAACATCCTTCCAACTTTGGAGTAGCTGCTTTCGGTGAGGATCAAATGGTGACTAAAGTGGTTGAAAAACCCCAAATCCCATTAAGTAATATGGCTTTAGTCGGATTATATAAATGCTTAGATGTAAAAGGCTTGATTCAAGCGATTCAATATAATATTGATCATGACATCCGGACAAAAGATGAATACCAACTTACAGATGCCTTAATGCATATGATCAACCAGGGGGCTAAGTTTAAAGCAGTAGAAATAAATAATTGGTTTGATTGTAGTAAAAAAGAAATTCTATTAGAGACCAATTCTACCTTATTGAAAAAAAGTGGATTTGCTTCTGAAGAAATTCCCGAATATATCAATAGCATTATTATTCATCCAGTAAGTATTGCTAAAAATTGTAAAATTAGTAACTCGATTATAGGTCCATTTGTTACTATTGGCGAACAAACAACCATTAATTATTCTATAGTAAAGAATTCTATTATTGGCAGTTATGCTTCCATTATAGAAGTCGTACTCGAAGAATCTGTAGTGGGTTCTGACGCTTCCATTAAAGGTTTAAGTCAAAGTTTAAATATTGGAGATAATACAGAAATTGATTTTAGCTAAGTCTATTCCTTTATCGTAAAAGGTCTTCTAAATGTTTCTGCAATTGGATCGAATCTGTATGTTTGGGTTTAGGAGCAAAATTTCCATTTCTGTCAATAATAAAATATTCGGGAATGGCTCTTACATTATATGCTTTAATCACCTCAGAGTCTAAGCCTCCTTCAACAAATAAATGTATACCTTCTAAATTTCTAAAATTGACTTGATCTTTCCATTTTTCTGGTGATCGATCTAATGATAAATGAATAAACACAATATCATTTGATCCCAAACGTCGTTGTACGGTTTTAACCGTTTCTAATTTACTAATACAGGGTCTACACCAAGTTGCCCAAAAATCAAGATAAACCAACTTCCCCCTATAGCTGTTTAAAGATACTTGATTTCCATAAATATCTTTCATTGTAAACATCGGTGCTTCGCTTCCTACGGCGTATTTATTCGCTTCTTGAAAGGCTTCTAGTACCTTAGTGTCAAATTCTTCATATGGATTGACTTCTACAAAATTATTGAAGATCGGAATAATGGTATTAATATCTAATTTTTTAAATCCACGATCAATTAAATCGGCTTGAAAGAAAAACAATACTTCATCTTGTAATAAAGATTTAGACATTTCATATTGACCAGCATAAGGTTCCTTTTTATTTGGGCTTGTATCGTATTTGTAATTGACAAATCCAGCAAGAAATTTTCTATACTTGGCATTGGTTAATAACTTCGGATTATACATTTCTACTTCGTAAAGGAAGTCATAAAAGTCTGGGGTAATTTGATGGAGGTTTTTATAGCAATATCCATACAACATCATTTTATAAGCCCAATCGTATTGTACCTCTGCCCAAATATATTCCCTGAAGGTTTTAGAAAGGGTACCATGTGTTTTTTGATAAAAATCAATGGCATCTAATTTCCGCATTTTTTCACGATCCATCTCCTTGCTAAAATTCACCTGATTGAGTTGACGCATTCGGGTATCTAGATCTTCTTCCAACTCATAATGCACAATGCCTTTATTATAACCACGAAGTTTAAATCGGTTGGTCTCTTCTGGAAAACGCTTTTTAAACTCTTGAATAAAAATGTTATTCCCTGCACTTTTCCCTTCAAACTTCATCGAAAATTGAAAATTCATCGCATCAAAATTCACATAAAGTGTATCATTAGGTTCAAGATAAACCTGGGCTTTATTCCTTGCGTATTCTATCGTTACGAGTTGTGGCATTAAGATTTCTAAGGCAAAACCAAATTGATTGCTTTCATTTAATTTAGAAGTATAGGTTTCTACCGTATTATCCAAAAACTTTTTATCCACACTGACCACAATATCTTTAGCAATGGCTTTATCAATATGGCCCATAAGCAAGGTGTTGGAACTTGCAAAAATGATTTGATAAGACAAGGTAAGGAGGCAAATCAACAAAAATCTTTTCATAGTAAATAGCTAAGTAGAGAGATAAATTTATAATAGTAACAATTCTACCAAAGATAGAATGTAAGCCAAAATGAATTTTATAACCATTCAACTGATATTAATCGATATGGTTATGTAAAAACGAGATAGGAATCCAAATATATTAATATTCTATAAAATTAAAAACCGAGAAGATTTTTTCATTTCATTTTAATGTATCTTTAACATTCAGAAATCCTTCTTTACTTATACTAATACAAAGGATAGGCCAAAATATGAAATTTAGCCCAAGTGAAGTCGAGCACTATCGCCAACTTATGGGTTGGGTATTTGATTTTTTCTTTAAATTTTTAGGCAAATTCTTAACCAACTCCGCTTTCAATAAGTCAATGAGTTTTCGTTTTAAATATCCTCGATGGATAACTAAACTGATGGCTCGAACAGGCTGAGGGGCATTAAATCGCTTAATATTGGCTTGCTGAGATTTAGACATATCTCGGACCGCTAACTCTGGAATTAATGTATATCCTTTTTGTTGATCCACTATTTTTTTAAGGGTTTCTAAACTTCCACTCTCAAAATTCAATTGTTGTTTTTCAATAGGTTGCTCCCCACATATATTAATCGCTTGACTCCGTAAACAATGGCCTTCTTTTAAAAGCCATAAATCTTTCATATTTAAATCCTCAATCTCTATATAAGGCCTGTTGATATATGGGTGTTGGCTAGAAATATAAAGTAAAAAATCTTCTTCAAATAATGGAAATTCAATCAAACCAGACTCCGTTATCGGAGCAGCTAAAATACCAATGTCTAACTGATCGTTTTGTAATCGAGATAAAATTTCGTTAGAAAGAATTTCCTCAATGAAAATCTCAATGTCTGGATATTGGTCGATAAAACTAGAAATGAATAAGGGAATTAAATAAGGACTCAAGGTTGGAATGATACCTATTCGAAGTGTACCTGTAATTTCTCCTTTTTGCTCCTTAATCAATTCATGAATTCGCTCCGATTCAAGTACCGCAATTCTTGCCTGATCTATTATCTTTCGGCCAATATCGGTCGTAAGAATCGGTTTTTTACTTCGATCAAAAATGAGCACATTTAAAGTGTCTTCCAATTTTTTGATTTGCATACTAAGTGTTGGCTGAGTAACAAAACATTTTTTTGCTGCCTCACCAAAACTCTGATAAGTGTCTACCGCAATTACATATTCTAGTTGAGTTAAGGTCATCGTCTATTGGTGCTTAATTTTATGATTATAAAATTTGTCTATGTAATATACAAAACAATAACCAAAAACAATAATGTGTGCCTTAACTTTTCCTATGCTTTAACCTTTAGTTTGCTCAATCCTATAAGCAATCGATGAAGAATAGGACCTTTTTTCCCATTCTTATGTCCTTTTCGAAAACTATCAAAATACATTTTAGTATAAATTGCGGCAAATAGGGCACATTTCTGATGACCGTATTTTTTGCCTGCTCGAAGTGCTTTTACATTTTTTGCTCCAAGGGCTTTCATCTGTTTTTCTGCAACTAAGGCATTCTTATAGGTGACTTGTTCATCTGCATTACAATAACACATCTGTACTGGGGCTTCTGGCTTCCAATTATATAAATCATTTTCTTTTAAGGCAAGCGTAAATTTATATTGTGGGTTCTCCACATATTCTTTTACCATATCATCAACGACCATTTCTGTTGGAATTTTAGGTAAAGCTTTATTGACTTGACCCCGATTGTGTTTTCCGTCAAACAATTTAGGAATCAAAGTATCATAGGGCGGTTTGAAGATTTCATAAAATGTTTCTTTAGGTACAATCTCGTAAACTTCATTATATCCCTTTAATAAATAGGGCAAATAATGCGGCTCATCATAAGGCTTAAACATCACCTCACTTTGCACGCCACTCATGTCATAAGCTCCAGACATTGGCGCACTGGCTGTAACTGGAAATTGTATTTTATAAGAGGCTTCTAATTCTTTATGTGTAGCCATCGCCGAATGACCGCCTTGAGAATAACCAGTCAAAAATAAATGGTCATTGGTTTCAATGCCAATTTTAGGATTTAATAATTTACTCGCTTTTAAAAAATCAATACTCGCCTGAGCTTCAGAATCTGCATGTTGATATAAATGAAATTTTTCTCCATGTCCTAAACCAATATAATCAGGCATCAAAACCGCATAACCATCTGTGGCAAAAGCTACACAAATAGCGTTTTCTCCTCCAAGCTTTTTATTACGACCTTTTTCTATGCGTGTCCCATGGTGATAAATTAAAGTAGCCATTGGCTTAGTCGCTCCAATAGGAACATAATATAAACCAGAAGCTTTAATCGGCGTTCCATCATGCCATTCGGTCATATAAATTACATCATACACATCCACCCCATGATTTATAGGAATAATAAATTCAGGTACTTTGTTCTTCTTCCAAGTATCTTTGAGTTCTGCACTCGTGTAAGATGCCATCAAGGTGGAACTTACGATCTTAGATTGTGCAACACTTTGTTTAATAGTAAATAGAAAAAATAGGCAACTTATAAAGAGGCCAGCGTAAATTGATTTTTGCATCGTTATTAATATTTTCCCTAAGATAATCATTCGTCTTTCCTCTTAAAAGAAAAGTTCAAATTTTAATATCAAAGAATTACCTTTATTTTATGAAAATAGGAATTACTGGAGCTACGGGACATGTAGGAGCTGCTTTATGTAGGGCATTATTGCTAGATGGAAATCATCAAGTTCGTGCCTTAGTTCATCGAAGCAAAAACCAAGCGCTTTCTGGTTTGGAACTCGAAGAACAGAAAGGAGATATTCTTGACTTGGATTCTATGCGACAATTTACGGAGGGCTTAGATGTAGTTATTCATCTTGCCGCAAAAATATCGATTGATGGTGATCCTGATGGAAGTGTGTATAGGATCAATGTAAATGGAACCCAAAATGTGGTGCAGGCAGCTTATGATAACGGCGTGAAAAAGTGTATTCATTTTAGTTCTATTCACGCCATGAATCCAACACCTTTAGATAAGGAGTTAAATGAAACAAGACCTTTGGTTGGCGAGGATTGGAAAGGATCAGCCTATGATCAATCCAAAGCGGAAGCAGAAGTTTTTTTACAAACATTTATGAAAAAAACAGGATTTCATATCGTCATTATTTCCCCAACCTCTATCATTGGCCCTTTTGATTTTGGCCCTTCTTTACAAGGCTCGGCTTTGCTTGATATGTATTATGGAAAACTTCCTGCATTAATAAAAGGGGGATATGATTGGGTAGATGTTAGAGATGTAGCTCAAGGGACAATACAGGCCATGAACAAAGGAAAGGCCGGAGAAAAATATTTACTTTCGGGACATTTTATGTCATTGAAAAAAATGGCTGATTTTGTCGCTTCATTGAATGGGAAAAAAGGCCCAAAATTGGTCTTGCCGTTTTGGCTCGCTGCCCTCGGCGTGCCTTTTGCTAAAATTCAAAGTAAACTGCGAGGCATCCCACCTGTATTTACACACGAAGCATTACATGCCATCAAATATGGAAGTACGCCAATTAGCCACGCAAAGGCATCTTCTGCGCTCGATTATCAACCTAGAGCCATTGAAGAAACACTAAAGGATGCCTTAGATTGGTTGGTTAAAAATAAAGCCAATTCTAGTTAAACACTCAAAGATTTATAGGTATAAGAAAGCGCAGAAGTATTGCTAATGTCTTTATATCGAGTAGCCCAAGGGTCCATAATTGCATCATTGTCCATCAAAGGCGGATGTTGATCTGGATGATCTTGTTGCCATATATACCAAAGCCGATCACATTCGGCATGATGCATCCAAAAAATAGGATCAGCAGGGGAGTACATCGTATTCATAGTACCTCCAACCCAGCCATGTACGAGGTTATGTGCGCCCCTAGGTTCCATGCCTTCAATTGCCATACTAAAACTTCGGAAATCTTTATTTTCTAATCGCGAACGGATATCTTTTTTCGTAGGCAATTCAGATCCTTCACTGGTTAATGATCGGTACACTGAATACGTTTCTCCAGCACGATTTACTAAATTTTTAGGTTCGAATTTTTTTAACCAATTCGGAAACCTTCTACGTCTTGTCCAACGCCAATAAGGAATAAAATTATACTTGTCTACTTCTTGAAGTTTTTCTTCTAGCTTAAGTAAATACACTCGATGCCAAGGCAAAAACCGAAAGCCTGCAATAATATCACAACGCCCTGTCATCATATTGCATGTATGCATCCGATGCATCATGTTGCCGTGAATATTTACATGTTCATTATACCAACCATCTTTGATCAATGCTTTCATACTCTTCAAAAATCGCTCTTTCTGAAGCTTTGTCATTTGCGCTTCGCTTTTTCGAATGGTTTTACGACCTGCATATTTTCTTTTAAACAAAGCACGTAGTTGTTCTTCAATTTCTGGAGGAGACATTTTCATGTCGGTAAATTTCAACATAGGCTAAAATATAAAGTGGTGGATAATTATTTAGTAATTTGTCTGTAGATCCTAAGATCTTTTTAAATAACTTTATATAAAAATAAAGGATAATTATAGAATACCTAAGAGGAACGAGTTTTTTTGAAAAATTAGTACCTTCGTGAAAGGGTTTTAGTTCATTTTTTTTTACGTAGAAAAATAAAATACAAAAAGCATGATTCCATTAAGCTTTAGTGATATAAAAGTGCATCGTTTGATTACACACCATGTAGGGAATAAACACAGAGAAGAATCTGTTTTTCTTTCAGAAACAATTACTGAAATTGAAGACGAAACAATGGATTTTTTGCTTAAGTATTTTTTGCATCCGTTTAACTCAGAATTGTATTATCGCTTTATGCATACGGTAGACGTAGAGATGAACGATGTATTTTCATTGACTAAAAAATTATTTGATTCGCCCAATGAGTTTGTGGAAATTTCACAACATCTAGCGCGATTGCTTTATGATTATTCTACACACCCTAGAATTGAAATGGGTGAACTGAATGTCGTTTATTTTTCCAATATCGTTTTGGATGATGAAATCGTAGAAGCCATTGGTATATTTAAATCAGAAACTCAAGTTCCGTTTTTGAAAATGAATACCAAAGACAAAGCCTATCACATTGATCATGAATTTGGTTTTGAATTAAAAGGAATCGATAAAGCAGCTTTAATTTTTAATACCGAAAATGAAGATGGATTTCGGGTTTTAATTAAAGATCATAAAAACAAAACAGAGGATGCACAATATTGGAAAGATGATTTCTTGAAATTGGAACATGTAAGTAATGCCTTTTATCAAACAACCCAATTTTTAAATGTAGCTAAAGATTATTTGACGCATAAAATCTCAGAAGATTTTGCAGTAGAAAAAGCCGACCAAATTGATCTAATGAATAAGTCGGTTGGGTATTTTAAAAATAATGAATCCTTTAATAAAAATCAATTTGAACAAGAAGTCTTAGGTGATGATGAATTGATTGAATCGTTTCGAAATTTTGAGGAAGATTACAAAACTTCCAATAACGTAGCATTCAAAGAAGACTTTGAAATTTCTGGACAAGCAGTAAAAAAACAAGCAAAAGTTTTTAAAAGTGTATTGAAACTCGACAAGAACTTTCATATCTATATTCATGGAGATCGCAATTTGATTGAGCGAGGACAAGAAGAAGATGGAAGAAAGTTTTATAAAGTCTATTATGAAAATGAAGAGTAAAGTAAGTACTCACGCACTACTCTTCTTCTTCTAAATTTGCTAGACGAAAGCCATTAAATTCGAGGGTAACTATTTTATCTTTATAAAGCGAACCTAAAGATTTTTTAAATAATTTTTTACTCATTCCAAAAACACCTCTAATGTCGTCGGGTGTGCTTTTGTCGTGAAAAGGAAGAAAACCTCCGTGTTGTTTTAGAAGGTCTAATATCTTTTGAGCACCAGGAGCGATACTCTGATAGCCAATCGGATTAATACTCACATCAATTTTCCCGTCGGGGCGAAAAGGTTTAATATAACCTTCAAGTTTTTCACCAATTCCCATTCGATAAGGCACTTCGTTTTTATAAAGCAATCCGCTATATTCATTATTGATGATTACTTGATATCCAATTTCGGTGATACCACTAACCAGAAGATTTACTTGATCTCCTTCTTGGATATTTTCATCATAAATAGATTTTAAATAGTATCTGATTTTGGTAGTTCCTACTAATCTATCGGTTAAATCGTCAAGGTACATATAGACAATATAAAATCGATTTTCCTCCATGTCTACCGCCATGTTTTTAAAAGGAACGAGCAAATCTTTTTGTACGCCCCATTCTAAGAAAGCACCAAGTTTGGTCATTTGATTTACTTTCAAACAAGCAAATTGTCCGAGGGTTAAAAGCGGTTTGTCTGTCGTGGCAATTAAACGATCTTCGGAATCTCTATAGACAAAAACTCGAATAGTATCTCCTACCATTGCACCTTGAGGTACAAATTTATGTGGCAGTAATACATCCGTTTCTGAATCCTCTTCATGCAAGAATACACCGACATTGGTATCTCGGTCAATAGTGAGTTCTTGATATTTTCCTACGTAAATCATGGCCTAAATTTTAAACAAAGGTAAGAAAGTGCTAGCACAAAGTTTGAAATCGTTTCAATGAAATGAAAAAATCCTTAAATTTGAATATGTCAGAAAAAATAAACATCAATACCGCAGATAAATCTACGCTTTGTTCTTTGAATGGAATAGGCCCTGCTTTAGCCAAAAAAGTGATTGCTTTTCGAAAAAAAAATGGTCGATTTAAAAAGACGTCGGATTTGAAAAAAGTGCCTGGAATGCCATCGGATATTCTTTCTGAAAATAGAGGGCGTGTGGTATTAACAAATAAGGAAGCTTCAAAGTCAAAAACAAAGAAGAAGTCTAAAAAGAAGCGCAAAAAAACAAAGACGGTAGAACAGGAAGTAAGAGAAGCAGCGGATGAAATTTTGACCAATTTGATACGGAAAGGCTTTGATTTTTTCGGAAGAAAAATAAAAAAGAAGCAATCAGCTAAACCGAAAGCGGTAATTATTCGTCGAGTGAAAAAAGAGAAAAAGAAAACTAATCCTATTGCAAAATTAAAGAAAAAATCATCTTCAACTTCTCGTTTATCTAATGATCAAATTATTTCTACGGCTAAAAAATTAAAAATTCGACCTGCGGCGTTGAAAGCAGTCATTGAAGTAGAATCAAGTGGTCAAGGCTTTTTGTCTAATGGAAACCCCAAAATTTTATTTGAAGGACATGTGTTTTGGCGATCCTTACAAGCCCTTGGAATTTCACCGAGTAAATACCAAAAAGGAAATGAAGATATATTATATCGGAAGTGGACTAAACAACATTACATTGGTGGAGAAAAAGAATATCAACGACTTGCACGCGCCATGAAAATTAATGAAGACGCTGCGTTGAATTCGGCCTCTTGGGGCATGTTTCAAATTATGGGCTTTAATTATAAAGCCGCAGGTTTTTCCTCTGTTACTGCTTTTGTTTCGGCGCAAAAAAAATCAGAAAAAGAACAACTACAAGCCTTCTTAAATTTTACAAAGAAAAAAGGATTGCTTCGGTATTTACGTTCTTGTAATTGGGAAGCATTTGCACGAGGATATAATGGCGCAGGATTTAAGAAAAACAAGTACGACACTAAAATGGAAAAGGCATTTAAGAAATATAAAAAAATAATGTAGTTTTAATCTTATGAATTTAAAAGAAGTAGTTTTGTTCCATTCGGTTTCGCCAACGATTAAAATTGACATTAAAGCTTTTTTTTCTAATGAAGGAAATCTGGTAGTAGATGGATATGATCGTGGATCTTTTGTAAAGGAAACGATGGGCGATTGGGATTATGAATATAGTATTACTGTGGCGAAAGATGATCTTCCTCAATTGTTCGATTTGTTTAAACTATCAGAAAATAAACATCCCAAAGAGGCCTTATTGATTTACTTAGAAAAACATTATAGTGGCAATTACGCGTTCTCTAAAATTCGGGATTTTTTGAATGCAAAGGAAGTGAAGTACACCCATTTCCATTGGAGATAAAAGAGATACTATTTTGTTTTTTAACGAAAAAAAATGATCATGATGAAACCCCAATATTATTTAGTACTCATTCTCTTTAGTTTATTTGCTTGTCAATCCCCAGAAAATCCAATAGAAGAAAATCCAAAACCTAAGCCGCCAATAAGTCGAATTGATGCCGACTCAAATGGCGTGCAAGTCTTGCCTGTCAATGAACAACCCACTTCTTTTAGTCATCTGAAAACATTGCGTTTTGATTTGTCAACAGAGCCTGCGATTCATTTTGGGGCTGATGCTAAAATAGTAAATCAACGTTTAAAAGAGAGTTCAGAAGAAGCTTATGATTTGATTAAGGTAAAAATAAATACAAAAGAGAAGCAGGTATTTTCAATTCATTTTTCTTGGGGACCGAGTGATGACCCGCAATATTTAATTTACAAAGAAGGAAAAGAAAAGGAAGCACCATTAGATGTTTTATATGGATATGAATTGTACATTCCTGGCAATGGATATTTGTATACCGCAGGGCATGTCAATTCTTTTTTTGACCTACGTCAAAAATATAAAGTAGAAAAAGACAGCATTCGCGAAATCCAACAACCGTATAAATATGTAGGAATAAAAACAGCCCTCAATAAACCTATAACTTTGTTTGAAAGTATAGAATATAAAAATAAAATAGCAAGCTTACCTAAAGGAGCGCCCGTCGAAGTTTTAGTGTATCAAGAAGAAAATCACTTTTTGATAAAGACCTCTTTTGGATTGGTAGGCTGGTGGGAAATGGATCAACATCTTCGAAGTGAAATAATAAATGAATTATACTTTGCTGGAGATTAATTTAAACTAAAATAAGCGATTTAAATTCGGGCAAAAAAAAATGCCGGGAATCACCCGGCAACCCAAATCTGATTGTTTAACCCAACTAAAATGTAACAATCATTAAATTTAATACAAGTTTACAATATTAAATTCATCCTTAAGACGGTGTCACAATATAAAGTCACTAAATGAAATGTTAAAATTTTGTTCAAATATATTGTTAATCTGTAAGTTTTTGATTTTTAGTAATTTGTAGGTAAAAATAATTTTATGAATAGAATAATTAATGTAGAAGAATTAAAAAAACAATTGGATTT
>JAHDCJ010000002.1:72600-110303 GCA_020629935.1 Saprospiraceae bacterium
AAAATTTATAATCACTTTTCTAAAAGTAGATTTCGACCACCAATAACAGAAGCATTAAATCAACGGATTCATGATCACGCGATTGATGATGCGCTTCGTCAGTTACTTGAGGTAAAAGATGATGGCATGACGGGAAAACGGGTAGTAGGCATTATGGGAGGGCATAGTACTTCTAGAAAAGATCCATTTTATTATAAGACGGCATTGACTGCAAAGCTATTAACAGAAGCTGGATTTTTTATTGCTTCTGGCGGAGGACCGGGTACAATGGAAGCGGCAAATTTAGGCGCATATTTTGGTGGATATTCTGTGGCCGAACTTCATGATGCTATTCAAATGTTGATCCCTTCACCGACCTATAAAGACGAAGGATATTTTGAAACCGCTTTAGCTGTTTTAGAAAAATACCCCAAAGGAAAAGATAACTTAGCTATTCCTACTTGGTTTTATGGACATGAGCCTAGCAATTTATTTGCCTCTCATATTGCCAAATATTTTTCCAATAGTATTCGAGAAGATAACTTGTTGGCGGTATCTATTTTTGGGATTGTCTTTGCTCCAGGAAGTGCAGGAACCACACAAGAAATATTTATGGACGCCACGCAAAATCATTATGGAACATTCAATTATTTTAGTCCAATGGTTTTTTTAGGAAAAGTAAGATATAGTGTAGAGACATTAATTTATCCTTTACTTCAGCAATTGTCTCATGGCAGAAATTATCATGGTTTATTGCATTTGACAGACGAGCCAGAAGACATCGTTCAGTTTCTAAAAAGTCATCCTCCACTTAAAAAAGAAATGGATTAGATGGAAAAGAATCCGTTCTGCATGGAATATGTCATTGGAGATGATTTACATGAATATCCAAAAGATACGATGGCTATGGAAAAGGGAATTCAATGGATGTGGAATCAAGTATCATTTATTGATCATCAAAAAGAAAGAGGTAAGCAACTTTCTATCATTGCAAGTTATATAAGAATACTTGGAGAACTAGAAAAGAGTCTTCAAGTGCATCAAAAAGCAATAGGTTATTTGATGAATTCAGGAGATAAAGCATTGATATTTGTTGCTGAATTGAGACAAGCACAAACCTATCAATTTTTAAAAGACTTTGAAAATTCAAATCGTTTATTTGACCAATTGTTGGTACAATTAAATAAGCCTCAAATAAATGCAAAATATGCAGGTTTCTTTTGGCAACATTTAGGTAAAAATCAATTTGATCAAGTACGATTTAAAGAAGCACTACTTTCTTTTGAAAGAGCGCTCGAAATTCGAGAAATAGAAGGAAATCAATCGCTTATTTTTTCTACAAGATTTGCTATAATTCAAACAAAAAAAGCATTAGATAAAGCGAATAATTAACTTAAGAATAAGGCATGCCTTTCCCTTGTTCACAAAGCATTTTTAGACTGGTCAAATAATAAGCCCATTGAAAATTACAAGAAGCAAAAAAATCAGTAACCTCTAACCAATTGAGGTGAGAAAACCGTAGAATAGTTTTTTCTCCTTCTGCATGAAACCGAAAAATGATGCGTGTACCGACCCATTCTTTTGTGCTTTCTTTTACCAACCATTCGACTCGCTCATTGGCTTGAATATCCATGATTTGCATTTTATGATGAAAACTATCTCCAAATTTAAACTCGGCAATAGAATCTTCTACGGGTTCTGCAATAGCTTCTTTCGTCCACCATTGTTGAAGTCCTCCTTGAGAAGCAACCGCAGAAAAAACATGATTTACTGGAGCGTTGATGGTCAAAAGATGTCGAAGATCAGGCATATTAATTTTTTATAAAAGTTTTTAAAAACAGATTTTTTAGAATCACTTCTTCAATATCTATAATTGCTTGGACATATGAAAGTAATGTTCCAAAAAATTATAGGCTGATGAAAAACTCGATCAATTAAGATTAAAGACGGATCCATTACCCTTGTCAATCCTCCGTTTTATTTATCTAGAATCAAGGTCAATTATTTTAATGAATACAAAGGAAAATCGTTTGAAATTCCCCATTCACTAAAAAGGCATTGGATCAAATAGTGGTGAAGAGAATTAGGAATTAAGATAGAATAGAAAAACAAGAACGGTCAACAGAAGTAATAAAATCATTTCGTTTTGAATGGTCTTTTTCCCTTGTTTAGAGAGATTGAATTTTTGTCCAGAAGGTTCGTACGCATCTACAAAATTATGTTCATTAGATAATTCCATCATGCTGATAAGACGACTAACAGTCACAGCATCCGAATGTCGAATAATTAAATCAATTTCTTCCACGCCTTTAGTGGTGTGTGGATCATAATTTTCATTCGTCAAAAAACAAGGAATTCCTTGGGCTAACAAACTAGATCTAAAAACTTCTGCTTGTTGATTAGAAGAAAATGTACGTACGGGAATCAATGGTGTTTCTGATTCACGTTGAATAAGCGCATTACGAATATTATCCATATTCATGCGTTGTAAGCGCTGATTTAGCAATAGATTGTCTTGATTCCGAGACATACAATGGGAATTGTTTCTTCAAAATTAGTATAAAAATAGTCGATTTTAACACTTTCTTAATAAAAAAGTGAAAAATAATCATCATTTGACATTTATCAGATGATGATTGTCTATTTCTAGACTGTTTTATATGGTATAGACGAGAAAAAGCAGGAAAAGGGTCGCATAAATCAAAAAAAAGTTTGGAGAAAATCATTTCCCCAAACTTTATAAACCAAAACTGTTGTAAATATTTAACCCTTAATTCTTCATTAGTTCTAATTTTTTATCAATTGCTTTTTTAGAAAACCATTTCCCCCGAAGCATGACCCCTTGTATCGATCTTAAACTTTCAAGGTTTTCTATTGGATTAGATTCAAGCATAATTAAATTGGCTTGTTTGCCTACTTCAATAGAACCCCAAGGTGTATCTTTACCAAAGAAATGCGCCGCATTAATCGTAGCGGCTTTAATAATGGCTTTGTTAGATAAACCTGCTTTTTTGAAAAGCCGCATTTCTTCCAACATACTAAATCCAGGAATTACAAAATTTCCAGAACCACCACTAATTAGTAAAGGGACATTTTTACTATCCATCTTTTTCAGAAGCTTCATATAAGTACTAATCTCCTCTGCTCCTTCCTTCTTTTCTTTCTCAAATTTATCTACTTCTTCTTTCGATTTTTCAAAATAGCTGACGGCGCCATCGATCCAATGTTTTTTTACCGATTGATCGACATAATCCAAACCTTCAATCTCTTTTAATTCTTCTAATGTGAATTGATCATAAGCGGGCAAATACCAAAAAATATCTGGACAATTATAGATCTTCTCTTTGGCCATAATGAGAATCATCTCCTCAAATTTTTCAGGATCTTCATTATATAATTTGACGAAAGAACCAATGTGCTCAATGGATTTTTGGTTGGATTCAATGGCTCCAACTAAACCAGATTTGGGAGCATGACCAGCCACCGTAAAATTCAACTCATTCGCAATTTGCATAAATTCTTTATACAATGCTGGAGTCATACCGCCTAAATATTTTACAAAGTCAAATCCATCTCTTTGATAAGCTTCTAATAAAATCCGAGAAGTATAAGGAGATAAATTTCGATCATATGAAAAAGGGGGAGTGGAGACGTAAAGGTTGGGGCCGTCTATGGTCCGAAGTGCTATCTTTTTTTTCCATTCTAAATGCTCTACTGCTCCGCGCATGGTTCGAAGTGTAGTAACGCCATTCGCTAAGTTTAGGAAAAAATAATTTTCTTTATCAAAACTGCTTGGGCCCGCATTAGGAAAATGGGAATGCATATCTGCCATTCCAGGCATT
Organism: Saprospiraceae bacterium; assembly: GCA_020629935.1. Lineage (GTDB taxonomy): Bacteria > Bacteroidota > Bacteroidia > Chitinophagales > Saprospiraceae > JAHDCJ01. The sequence continues at coordinate 76,422 of JAHDCJ010000002.1, forward strand.
AGATATTTACCTTTTCCATTGATAATATTTCTAGAAGGATAACCTTTCTTTTTCTTGTGGTCTTCAAAGAAATCAATGGATTCATTTGAAATATATACATCTTGATTTTCTATGATTTTTACTTCTGGGAAAGTTTGAACCACATGGATGTTTTCAAAAATAATATAGTCTGGTATTTGTTGTGCAAAGAGCATTTGGAAAGCACAAATAAATCCAAGACATAAGGAAAAATTAAGTTTCATTTTTTATAGTTTTTAGGTGAACTAAAGGTTTAGTGCAATGAACTATATTTTTAGTTTAAAAACAAATAAAACTTATTTTTTAAGAAAATTTTAATAGAAAATCGAATGAATTTTTAACCGAGAGAAAAAATCTAACCATTGGGCATCAAGGCTTCATAAATTACAGATTGAATACGGGGACGAATATCTTCCTTATTCAATTTCCAATTGTTCATAGAAGGATAAGTTCTATTGGAAATGAAAATATAGATCAATTCATTTTGAGGATCAGCCCAAGCACCAATACCTGTAAAACCTAAATGACCAAATGTTTCTGCCGAACATTCAGGCGCAATATTTTCTGTTTGGGATGCGTCTAATTGTTTCATGTCCCAACCTATACCTCTGCGAGTAGCTGACTCATGACGGGTAGTAAAAGAGCGAACCGTTTCTGGAGTAAAATATTGGCGGCCACCATAAGAACCTCCATTCAACATCATCTGATAAATAATAGCCACATCATTTGAATTGGCAAATAAACCCGCATGACCACTTACGCCACCTAGCATTGCTGCCCCCATATCATGTACATAGCCTTGGATTTTTTGATGTCTAAAATAATTGTCATTTTCAGAAGGAACGATGCGTGATTTATCAAACTTTTTTAATGGATTAAATGTCGCAATTTGAAGGCCAAGCGGTCTGTAAAAGTTTTGTGTAGCATATTGATCTAATGTTTGTCCAGTGACTTCTTGTACCATTTTACTAAACATAATAAATCCTAAATCACTATATTTATAATTTCTAGTCGAGCGTAAATCGGAGTCTAAAATTCTGGCCCAAACGGTGTCTATATATTCAGTACTCATGTATAAACTTCGAGCAACTTCTACTTGATATTTATTTTGTACACTGGTCTTATAAATTTTACTGCTTGGCTTTTTGCTTTTTGTTAATGTCTCTGAATAAAAAGGAATCCATGCTTTTAAACCTGCACGGTGCGCTAAGATATCTCGAATAATCAAATTTGATTTATTCGTCCCTTTACATATTGAAAGATGATTACTAATTGGACTATAAATGTTAATCTTACCTTCTTCATGTAGTTTCATTAAAGAAATTGTGGTTGCGGCAACTTTTGTCACCGAAGCTAAATCAAAGACATCATTTTCTTTGACGCTTGTTTTTTTAGAATAGTCATGATAACCAAAAGATTTTTGATAAACTACTTTCCCCTTACGAGCAACTAAAATTTGACATCCTGGCGTGGCTTTAATCCGCAAGGCTTCTTGCGCGATACCATCAATTTTATTTAAAATTTTAGAATTTAAACCTGCGGCTTCTGGAATTTCATAACCAAGACGCATCATATCTTCTGTAGGAACGCCCATTCCAAATGTACTATTGGGAGAGGCGGTAATCGGCAATTTCCCATTCATAGCATAAGCTCCAAACAAACCTTGAGCCGCAAGACTCTGCGTTAATTTATTGTCTTCATAAGCTTGTAAGACAATGGGAGCGTCATCAAAATATTTTAAACTATAAGGGTTTCCAAAAACCACGACGATGACTTTTGTATGTTTAGCAAGGGCTTTGATCAATGCTGGCGTACTGCTACTAATACCAAAGTTTTTGCTAGCGCGACTACTCATGTCATGCATACTTACAAAGACCACTTTAAAACGTTTTAGTCGATTGACTAAAGAGGTAATAGAACTCGCCGATAATTCTTTTCCTGTTTGATAATGACTAACCGTAGCATATTTATTAAGTGTCTTTTGAAAGGTCGTTTGGCTACTACTTCCTACGGCAAGGCTTGCAAAGTTTAAGGTATCAATTCTACGAAAAGGAACCAGTCCATATGGATCGCGAACTAAGGTCATAGAAGCCTTAATTAATTCACTTCGTAGGACTTCTGCTTTCGGAGTATTCAATTCATTCATTAGATTATTTGCATTGACAACCAGTCGCCGATCCAAACCTAATTTATATTTAGCAAGAAGAACTTTTCTGACTTTTTTCTCTACTTCGTCTTTAGATAAGCGACCTTCTGTTATTGCCTTTTTGATTTGAGACATCGCAGCAGGAACATCTTGAGGTAAGAGTAAAATATCATTTCCAGCAATTAAGGCATTGGCTTCTATTTCTCCCGCATCATAATGTTTGGAGACCCCTTTCATTCCCAAGCCATCCGTAAAAAGTAAACCTTGATAATTGATTTTTTCTTTTAATAAAGTCGTAACAATTTTAGGAGAAAGAGAAGAGGGTTGGTTCTTGGTGTTATCTAAAGCAGGAATAGATAAATGCCCAAGCATCATACTTTGTAAACCATGTTGAGCAAGGACTTTAAACGGGTACATTTCAATACTATCTAAACGAGCAAGATTATGATTGATCACAGGTAAATCATAATGTGAATCTACATCGGTATCTCCATGTCCAGGAAAATGTTTGGCACAAGCCATGACTTTGTAATCTTGCATTCCTGAGGCATACATAAAACCTTTTGCGGTTACATTATATCGGTCTTCTCCAAAGGATCGATAATTGATGACGGGGTTGTTGGGGTTATTATTAATGTCGAGTACGGGGGCAAAATTGACATGTACACCAAGGCGTCTACATTGGCGCGCAATTTCTTTTCCCATATTATAAATTAGACGATTATCTTGAATTGCTCCAAGGGTTAATTGTTTGGGAAAACTAATATTTGTCTTAGGAAAACGCATGCCAAGTCCCCATTCTGCATCCATAGCAATCATCAATGGTAGGTTGGCTTTGGTATTATAACGATTGGTTAATTCCGCTTGTCTTTTAGGTGTTCCTTGAAAGAAACAAAGTCCACCTACTTTGTGCTTAATTATAATGTTTTCTACTTTCGCTTCATAGTCTGCGCCTTTATCAGAGTGTGCTCGAATCATAAAGAGTTGTCCGAGACGTTCCTCATCAGAAAGTTTATTATAAATCGAATCGACCCAAACTCTTTCTTTTTCTTCTGCAATGGTTTGATTGATGGAATTTTGAATTGCAGATTCGTTATCTTTTATTGGTATATAAACAAAAACAACTAAGAGAAAGATAAATAGCGGAATACGCATGAACGATGGATTTTTTCTAATATTTGAAATAAATGATTTGATAATAAATATTTTTTGAATCGTTTAATTAGGCTGATTGCCATTTTTCAATTGATTCGCTTTTTGCTTTAATTCTGCGGCTCTTGCTTGATCCGCAGGGTTCCCTGTTTGTGCTCCACGTTGACCGTAGAAAGCAGCCAAATTATCATAATAAATAAATTCTTTCGGCGCATTTTTTATTACCCCTTCGAGCAATTGGATGCCTTTATCGATTTGACCACTAGAAGCATAACAAAGCCCAAGTAAACGATTCGCTTCATTTTTATTTACGTTATTATATTTGACGGCTTCATTTAAATAAGTAATGGCTTTAGGGAAATTATTTTTTACTTCACCAAAATATTTTCCTCCATCAAGGTAAGTTTGGCCAATATTTTTATCTGCTTCTTCATATGGATTTTTGAGTTGTTTGGCCTTTTGGAAGTATTGAATAGATTCATCATATTTTTGCATATAGTTATGCGCATTACCTAAAAGTAGAAATGCATTGGCATAACCTGGATGTATTTTTATGGCTTGATTCAGATGAGGAACGGCTGTACTAACGTCATTTTTAAATTGAGCTAAAATAGGTGCCTCTTGTGCTTTTAGTTGAGCAGGATCAGTTATCCCATTTAATTTTTTTAATGCATTTTGACGATCATTTATTGCTTTAGAAATAATTTCACCACCCGCAGCATTTTGAATTTTTGCGCTTTGTGTAGAAGTATGTGCATCGGTAGTAAACAAGGTGTAGTTATCTTTCCAAACCTGATTTCTCACCACGGTTTTGAATGAAAACAAACCAATAACCACAGCTAAAATACCAATGGGTAAACCTAATTGCTTGATATCTTTTATCGATGCATTGCCTATTATTTTTGTTCCTAATAAATACAATAACCAAACGACAATCAATGAAAATCCTATAGAAGGCATGTACATGAAACGTTCAGACATATGTGTTCCAATAGGGAAAATTACATTGGAAACAATAGAGAAAGTAGCAATGAAAAAGATGATTCCATAAGCGACTAAATGTTTAGATTTTAGTTTAATCAGCGCAAAAGCAATTAATCCTAAATAGAAAAATAAACTTAATAATACGCGCCAATCACTCCAAGGCATTAAATCAATATGTTTAGGATAATAATCATGCGTAAGGGTTACTGGAGCCACTAGAAGTTGAGCGTATCTTCCCGCAGAATAGGTGACGGTAGATAATTTTTCCGCAGCAGAAAAAGGCACATACTGACTTCCTTCTAATTTTAAATAGGGGTTGTTCATCAACTCCCTTGGTGAATCTCCAAAGTCTAAACCTAAGACGGCAGTACGAATTAAAATAAAAGCAACGGTTGCAATTAGGAAAGGAAAAGTATGGCCTAAGATTTCTTTTGTATTTGCTTTCGTGAAAAAATAGAAAGTAAGCGGAACAACAGCTAAAAAAGTAATCGCATTTTCCTTAGACATTAAGCCTAAGAAGAAAACAACTCCTGCCCAAATGGCTAGATTGGGTTTTTTTTCTTGATAGGATTTTAAGATAAGTAATAAACCACCAAGACTTCCCAAGAGGCACATGATTTCATCCCGACCTTTTATGTTAGCAACGACTTCGGTATGTAATGGATGCGCCATAAAAAGAAAGGTCGTACCTAAAGTAATAAACATATTTACTACTCGCTGTGTTTGGGTTTTGGCAGGAAAAAGCCGCATTAAAATCAGGTATAGAAGAAAGCCCGTTAATCCATAAAGAAGAATATTCCCAAGATGACCAATGCGAGGATTCAACCCAAAAATTTGATATTCCATTGCAAAGGTAACCAATGATAAAGGACGATATCTTCCCCCTGCAACTAAATCTTTTTCTTCCCCAAAAAAGCCAACAAAAGTATCTTTAGAAAGTATTTTGGGAATGCCTGAAAGCCCTGCTTGCGTAAAATCATTTTCAGTAATAACAATAGAATCATCTAAAGTGAAATCATGAAAAAGGGTATTGCCATAGAGTATAAAGGCAAATAAAAAGATGATGGCTGTATGTAGTTTTTTATTAAAGAAAGAACTGGTACTTACCTCTCTTTTTTTTAATTTCGGACGTGCCGCTTTTTTCGAAGATCCTTTTTTTGCTTTAGTCACAATCGTTGCTTGTAAGATGGAAAAATAAATCCATATCAGTCATTGTTTCATACAAGGTAAAGAAGGGCTATATGGCCAATTTTATCCTATTTTAAAGAAACAATGCTAATCGTAGAAAAACACTTAATCCAATAAAAGTAAAACATAGGATTTGGAATATGAAAAATGTCTATAATTATTAATGATTCAAATCGAATTTTAATAGGCTTTTAACTAAAAGCGTTAATTTGGGTTCCGCAACTTTCGCCACTTTTATGACATCTTCTACTGTAGTAGGTTGGATAGATTCAATGGGGAAACATTGGTTACTTACTACAGAAATAACCATTACATCCATATTCATATGTCGAGCTACAAGGACTTCGGGTACTGTAGACATGCCAATTAAATCACCTCCAATACGATGTACAAAACGATATTCGGCAGGTGTTTCAAGGTTGGGACCTGCTAAGGCTGTATAAACACCCGTATGCGTTTGAATTTGATGATCTTTAGCAATTTGTTGTGCAGCAGCTATTAATTGAGGATTATAGGCATGAAGCATATCTGGAAAACGAGGGCCTAGTCGTTCATCGTTAGTACCTCTTAAGGGATTTTCAGGATGTAAATTGATATGATCTGTGATGAAAATTAAATCACCAACAGAGTAATTGGGATTAACGCTACCTGCTACGTTAGAAATAAACAGCCGTTGAATTCCTAAGGCCTGCAAAACGCGAATAGGGAAGGTAACTTCTTTCATTGAATAGCCTTCATAATAATGAAAACGACCAGCCATCGCAATAATTGGAACCGCATCTAATGTTCCAAAAATCAATTTACTAGCATGACTTTGTACAGTGGAAATAGGGAAGTGGGGTATTTGAGCATAGTCAATTTCATGATGAACTTCTATTTGATTGGCAAGATCACCTAAGCCCGTTCCTAAAATAATTCCAGCAGTTGCTTCCCAAGCGGTTTCTGCTCGAATAAAGGCCAATGCTTCTTGAATTTGATCAAATAAAGTATGCTCCTTTTTTCCCATGAGTTATGTTTTGAAATTAAGTAAAAAGTCAGAAACGGATTTTTTAAATGTTTCTTCTTGGTCAAAATGAATTTTTACTTCTACAGGTAATACAAAAACAGGGAGTTGATTTTCGGCTAGAAATTTTCGGTGTAATGCTAATCGAGTAGCATCTTTTTCTGTAGTTAAAATCACCTTAGTTTTAGACTCCATATTTTTAAAAGCATTCCCTAGTTTCCCAATATCACCTTTAGAAAAATAATGATGATCTGGGTATTCTAACATGAATACCGTATTGACTTCTTCATGTAAATATTGCAATAAATACTCTGTGTTTGCAATAGCGCAAATTAAGAGCACATCCATATCTTTATGCAAAGAAAATCGTTGATTTCTATCAAACAAATTATAAATAGGAAAATAGGCATAATAAGAAAAGAAGAGTTGCTGATGAGAAAAGGGACGGATTTCTTGAAGGATGGCAGCCTTATCTTCTTCTTCCATTTGCGGAGGGCATTTACTGATGACTATAATATCTGCTCGTTTGTAGGCAGAACGCCATTCTCGGAGTCGCCCAGAAGGCAATAAGAAGTCTTTAGTAAACGGACGATCGTATTCTGTAAGTAATATATTGAGTCCAGGTTCTACGGCTAAATGTTGAAATGCATCATCCAATAAAATAACTTGAAGATCTGCTTTGGCCATAATCATTTGAGGAATGGCTAAAGATCGAATTTCTGCTACCGCTACCGTTACTTCTGGGTATTTTTGCTTAAATTGAAGCGGTTCATCACCTGCAATTTCTGCATTGTGATTTGGGTTGACAAGAATAAACCCTTTACTTTTTCGATTATATCCTCTACTTAAAGTGCCCACATTTAAGTAATCTTTTAAAAAAGAAATTAGATACTCTACATGCGGTGTTTTTCCTGCGCCACCCACTGTTAAATTGCCTACCGAAATAATAGGGATGTCAAATTTTGCGCTTTTGAGCAAACCTGTTCGGTAAAAGAAATTACGGATTAATATTCCAAAGCCATAAAGCAATGAAATGGGGGACATTAATATTTTATATAAAAAATCTTGCAATAGGATAAGGGGATTTGGTTAATAATTGGTCAATAATACAGAGACTTTTTCATTTTTGCTCGAATTGTAGCTGTTTTTGTAAATTTAGAGACAATTTGTATAAAAAAATTAAAAGTTAGATAAGAACTACCTATTTTAGGACGAAAAAACCCAAAGTTATTTTTATTCACCTCTACAAAAAAAAGAAATATGAAATTACGATTTACTTACCTAAGTTTTTTAGCCTTATTATTTGCTGTATTATTCTGGGGAAATTCCTCGGGTCGAGCGAATATAGGAAATAACGGAAATACAGGAGCTCCTGGAGAATTAGCTAGTTGTGCCATGCCTGGATGTCATAGTGGAGGAAGTTTTGGATCAGAGACGGTGATAAAAATGTTTCGAGCGGGAACAACAGAAGAAGTGACTACTTACTGGCCAGGAGATGTGTATGATATGGAAGTAATCATTAATACATCTACAGCTCCTGCTGGATATGCTTTTCAAATGGTTAGTTTATTTGATGCAGATGATTCTGATGTGAATGCATGGTCAAGCCCAGGAACAGGAGTTCAAATTGCCACAGCATCTATGACTGGAAGATCTTATGCAGAACAAACGAGTACAAGTGCAAGTAATTCATTTAAAGTACAATGGACTGCTCCTGCCTCTGGTTCTGGGTCGGTTACCTTTTATGCTGCTGGAAATTCAGTAAACGGAAATGGAAACTTCCAAGGTGATGAAGCAACTAATGGCACATTGACCATTTCTGAAAATTTAGTAGCTACTCAAAATTTGGAAGCTTTAGGTGTGTCTGTACAGCTTTTCCCAAATCCTGTTACTACAAATGTATCTTTGCGAATTGATGCGCCAGCGTCTGGATTATTTGAAGCTAGTCTAGTGAATATTTTAGGAAGAGAAATTTCAACACAAATGGTTGATGTGAACCTTGGAGAAACGCGGTTAGATTTTGACGTAGCAAATTTACCTAAAGGAGTATATTTGGTTCGATTATCGAATGAATCAAATCAATCTTCTTATCCATTTTTGAAATACTAGAGAGAGACGATTTTAAAAAATATAAAAACAAAAAAGGGGGCTATTCGCTCCCTTTTTTGTTTTTTGTATGATGTTTGTTCATAGTGAATTGTAGGCCGATGCTTCCAAAATCTAGCACAATCTCACTTGCTTTTTTTAGCATATTAGGTAGCTTTTCTTTTTCCTCGTCTTCCCATCTTCCAAGCACATAATCGGATTGTTGGCCTTTAGCAAAATCTCTTCCGATGCCGATACGTAGGCGTGCGTATTTATTTCCACCAAGGGTTTGGTTGATATCCTTTAGGCCATTATGTCCTCCATCACTTCCTTTTCCTTTGAGCCGAATGTTTCCTAAGTCTAGATTTAAATCATCTACAATAACCAATAAATTATTTACGAGGATTTTGTGTTTTTGCATCCAATAATGTACTGCTTTCCCACTGAGATTCATGAAGGTATTGGGTTTTAGTAAGACAAAGGTTCGACCTTTATATTTAAACTCCCCGACATACCCATGTCGATCATCTTTCCATTTTACTTCAAATTGCTTACTTAGATGATCAAGCACATCAAAACCAATATTGTGTCGAGTATGATCATACTCAGGACCAGGGTTGCCTAGACCTACAATTAGATATTTCATAGGATCAGGTTCAATAGATTTAAAGAATGGTTGAAAAAAATGCTTGAGCCATTGCATAGGTAAAGGTATATAAACAGCAAAGAGACGTGTAAAGCTTTACACGTCTCTTTAATATTTTTCTAAGGAAATTTTTATGCCTCTTCTGCTTCTGCAGTTTCTTCTTCTGCTCCTTGTTCTGCAAGAGCTCCTGCACTTCTAACTGCTCTTGGTACTTCTAACGTAGCGACAGGAGTAACTCCAGTGTTCATGATTTCAATCCCTTCGATTTGAGTGATTTCACGTACTCGAGCCGATTGGCCTAAATCGAGATTAGTGATATCTATTTCTACAGAACCTACTAAACATTCAGGTGTAGTTTTAGCTAAAACTCGACGAAGTTTTTGACTTACAACCCCTCCTTTAGTAGCTCCAATTGCTTTTCCTGTAAGTTTAATTGGAATTTCTACTTTTACGATTTGGTTGGGTATTAATTCTACGAAGTCAATATGTAAAATCCGATCCGTTACTGGGTGGAATTGGATTTCTTTCATAATGGCCTTAGTTACTTTTCCTCCAATATTAATTTCAGCAATTTTGAAATCAGGAGTATATACTAATCCAGAAAAATCGTTATTTGTTGCGGTGAAAAAGATATTTTCTTTACCTCCATAAATAACACAAGGAATCTGACCGTTTTTACGGTTAGCTTTGGTTGCTTTTTTTCCTAAATCTTCACGGATATTTCCGTTAATGGTAATTGTCTGCATTTTCAAAGTTTTTAATCAAATTTCTGACAAATCAGATAAATGGCCTGCAAAGTTAATGAAAAAATGCAGAATAGACAATGTTTAGATTAAAGAATTATGGAACTTTCTACTTTTGGTTAAATAAGGTCGCTCGATTTTGGTTGACAAACAGCGCAGAAATAGATCGATGTTCGTGGGTGTTTCGTATAGCACGTGCAAAAAGCTTAGCCACAGAAAGTACTTTGATTTTGTCTGTATGCCCTGGTTTTACGGGGATGGTATCACAAACTACCAATTCGGTTAGTACCGAGTTTTCAATGTTTTCATAAGCTTTGCCAGACAATACGGGATGGGTACAAAGTGCACGAACACTCTTCGCCCCTTTATCAAGAATTGCTTGAGCGGCACGACAAAGTGTACCAGCCGTATCAATTAAATCATCGATAAGAATAATATTTGCACCTTCTACATCACCAATTACGGTAATCTTTGCTACCTCATTGGCCTTTTTGCGTTGTTTATCACAAATAACTAGCTCCTTGCCAAAATACTTCGCATAAGAACGAGCACGCTTCGTGCTTCCTACATCGGGTGCAGCAAAAATGACATCTGTTAAATCTTGTTTTTCAAGATAAGGAATGAAGATCGCTTCGCCCATTAAGTGATCTACAGGAATATCAAAAAATCCTTGTATTTGATCGGCATGAAAGTCCATCGTCATTACTCGATTAACTCCAGCGGCTTGTAAAATATTGGCTACAAGTTTTGAACCAATAGCAACTCTGGGTTTGTCTTTTCGATCTTGTCTGGCATATCCAAAATAAGGAATTACAGCTACGATATATCCAGCGGAAGCTCGTTTGGCTGCGTCAATCATTAACAACAATTCCATTAAATTATCGGAAGGGGAGAAGGTCGATTGAATGAAGAAAGTATAACAACCTCGAACGGATTCTAAAATATTGGGTTGAAATTCACCATCCGCAAAATGTTGAAGATTAACATCTCCTAATGGTTGACCATAATAGTCTGCTATTTTTTCAGCTAAATAAGTCGATTTCGTTCCTGCAAATAATTTTACTTCCTGCATAATGATGATTCGATTAAGGGCGATTTTTTAGTGCATAAAGCACCTTGATTTTTTCATTTGATTAATGCCCTCAAAAGTACGAAAGATTATTTACATCGAACTAAATATTAGTCCACATTTTATTGTCTAAATGTGGATAACTTTTTTGACCGCGTCAGTAGCCGCGCATGAGATATCTGTCTTTTCCAATTTGAACAATACTCACGGTTTTTTCTGCATTGGTAAAAACGGAAATAACTTGCACAGAAGAATTTTTTGCTTCAAGATCAAATGAATATCGTTGTTCTGGATTAAGCGAACCAGTCTTTCGAGTATTTGAACTGGTAATTACAAAAACTTTATCTTCTTGATTGCTCAAGGTTTCCCCATCTACACTTTCATAATCATAGTATTTTAAATGGACCTCATATTTAGTTTTATCTTTTTTACCCGTAGTATCTACAGTACGAACAAATTCAATAGAAAGGCTATCTTTCATCCGCACTCTTTTTTGCGCACCTTGTTGTGTTAAGATATGAAAAGGACTTACGCTTTTTCCCCAAAGTTCGTCAAGATCCGTAAGCGTCAATTCTCCTTTGTCTGTAAAATATTCGTTTTCATTAAAATTGGTAGCATCAGGAATCATGGCATTGAAAAACACGACTTGTTCTTCCTGTCTCGACTGTTTGAAAACTAACACATCTACTTGGTTTTTTGCATTTAAATAAATCTTAAGGTTTCCTTGTTTCGATGGATTTTGAGCATCCATAAAAGACATTAAAAAACCATAAGATTCGGAGGTGGTAGAATTAATAGAATAAGAACCTTCATAATCTCCTCCCTGAACGTAGAGATAGTTTGGGGTAACTAAAAAGCAAACTTCACCAGGATAAATGCCCTCTTTTTCTCCATCTGTAAAACCAATTTCATTTGGACAAAATCGGTATCCTTGTAATTCTTCGGGTCCACTAAATTTACGATCAGTTACATAACTATGATATTCGTTTTGTGCAAACAAAGAAGAACCCATTAATAAGAACAAGGCCCACAATAATAAATATTCGTAAAAAGAAATTCGAGTGATTTCTTTAGTAATCGTGCGAACTTGAGTTTTATTTTTTTTTGGAAGAAAATGAGAGGTATTGGGTAGATTATTATTGAACATTCTGAAAAATTTAAATAAGTTTGTTGGAAGGAATGATTTTTGTATTCTTTTTTAAACATTCAAAAGAATAATCTAAATTCCAGATCCTATTTTTTGTGAAATAAAATACTACATTTATCCTTTGTATAGAAAAAATTAGACCAAAAAATAAGGCTATTTCCCCAAATAAAAAAAAATAGTGGATTCTTAATAAATTATGAAAGAAACCTTCCGAAATTTTTACTACTCATTTCCCACACAATTGATCATTTTGCATTTGCGAAATAATCATGCCTTACTGATCCTATGGCTAGTTTCTACAGGCTTTTTACTTGGTTGGTTTGGTAAAGGATACGGAATGAAATATCTTTTTTTGGATCCTGAATATTTCGGTAGAGTAGACTTTTGGAGCTTCCTTATTGTAGGGCAAGCATTTGGTGGATTTTGGATGACTTGGAATCTAACTATTTACATTCTTAAAAGTTATCGTTTTCCTTTTTTAGCCTCATTAGATCGACCATTTTTAAAATTTACAATCAATAATAGCATCATCCCTATTACCTTTTTGATTTTTTATTTGGTGTCGATAATCCGTTTTCAATGGTATAATGAATTTGCTGAAGAGTATAGTATTGTCTTTTATTGTATTGGTTTTATTCTTGGGGTAAGCATTTCCATTATCATTACAGCCATTTATTTTAATTTGACGAATAAGGATATTTTTAACTTTCAAAAGATTAAAAAATATAAAGGTCCAAACCCTCCAGGAAGCCGAAAGAAGGAAACGGATTTAGAATTGACTGCTCGTATTCAACGCGATGCATGGCGCGTAGATTATTATTATAATAATCGATTACAATCTAAAATAGTAAGAGATGTTCGTCATTATGATCCAGAAATATTAGTCAAGGTTTTTCGGCAAAACCACTCCAATGCCTTAATGTTTCAGATTATCAGTTTATTGGTTTTGGTACTCTTAGGTTTGATGGTGGAAAATAAATTTTTTCGAATTCCAGCAGGAGCAAGTATCTTTGTTTTTCTTGCTGTCTTAACTAGTCTTCTTGGCCTTTTAAGTTATTGGGTCCGTGGTTGGCGAACTACAGGATTTATTCTTCTTTTTATTGGACTTAATTACCTTACGAGTTTGCCTTGGATAAAATATGAAAACAAGGCCTATGGTTTAGATTATACCAAAGAACGCCTAGATTATTCCTATGATAATTTGAAGGCAATCTGTACAGATTCGATTTATTTGGAAGACAAGGCAAATACACAAGCGATTCTTTCTAAATGGCAAAGCCAATTTGGTACAGGAAGGCTACTCCGAAAACCTTCTTTAGTCATCATTAATATTAGCGGCGGAGGATTGAGAGCGGGCGTTTGGGGAACTCATGTCGTACAACAAGTAGATAGCTTATTGTCTGGTCGACTAATGGATCACACCGTATTAATGACTGGCGCATCAGGAGGGATGTTTGGGGCTGCTTTTGTAAGGGATTTATTTATAGAAAAACAACAAAATGATTCCATCAATTGGCATAATAAAATCTACTTCGATCAAATTTCTAAGGACTTATTGAATCCTATCGTTTTTACCATTCTGACCAATGACTTTTTTATGCCTTGGCGAAAATTTGAACAAGACCAGCAATGGTATCATTTAGATCGGGGGTATATTATTGAAAAACAGTTGATGGAAAATACCAATGGCTTATTGAACAAAAAAATAATGGATTACCAAGCCTTGGAACAGGAAGCTAAAATTCCAATGTTAATGGTAACCCCAACCATAATTAATGATAGCCGAAGACTCATCATCTCCGCGCAACCTGCAAGTTATTTAATGCGGCATCCTGTAAGTCTCGAAAAACCAAATTTAACAGAGATTGATGCGGTCGATTTCAATCGACTTTTTGTTGATCATGGAGGTGAAAATTTGACTATGCGTTCGGCTCTTCGAATGAATGCCACTTACCCATATATTTTGCCACAAGTACAATTTCCTACAAAACCAGCAATTCGAGTCATTGATGCCGGATGGACAGATAATTATGGAATTGAAACTGCAGGTCGATTTTTAAACACCTTTGAAGATTGGGTAAATAAGTATGTAGGAAATGTGGTGCTCATTCAAATTAGAGGTTCTGAAAAAGTAGCTCCTATAGATAAGGATTATAAGCCTGGCTTTATGGATAAATATTTTAGCCCTGTGGGTATTGCTGCTCAAATACCCGACATGCAAGATTACAACCAAGATGATCAACTCAATTATCTAAGTAAAACTTTTGGAAAAGATCGCTTTCATTTAGTACGATTTATTTATAAACCAAGCAAAGAAAACGAACGGGCTTCCATGAGCTTTCATTTAACGGAAAGGGAGAAACAGGATATCTATAATGCATTTTATTTAGAGCATAATCAAAAAAGCCTATCTAGGTTAAAAGACTTGGTTCGATAAACTCAACTTCGTTGGCGTAGCACTTCATACAAAAGAATTCCGCTAGCTACAGATACATTATAAGAATCTGTTTGACCGACTTGTGGAATGCGACAAAGTTGATCAGAAATACTCGTCATGTGTGCACTAATTCCATCGCCTTCTGAACCCATCACAATAGCTGTTGGGATAGTAAAATCCACTTCATAAACCATTTGAGTCCCTTCAAGTGAAGTGGCCACCACTTGCACCCCAGAATCTTTTAAGTATTGAATAACGTTGCTCAAACTATTGGTTCTACAAACCCGTAAAGCGTTTAATGCTCCTGCGGACGTTTTCATTGCTTCGGCATTAATGCGAGCAGCCCCTTTTAATGGAACCACAATGGCATGGGCACCTGCACATTCTGCGGATCGAGCAATAGAGCCAAAGTTTCTAACATCCGTTACATTTTCTAAAATGACAATTAAAGGTACTTCGCCTTTCTCATAAGCAAAAGGCAATACATCATCGATGTTATAATAAGGGATTAAAGAAACAAAGGCTAAGATACCTTGATGATTTCCTTTGGTAAACTTAGATAAGCGTTCCTTAGGTGCATATTGGAGGGTTATTCCATGTGCTTTAGTCAGTTTCCTCACTTCTTTTTCAAATTCACCACGTGTGCCTTTCTGCAACATTACTTTATCCAATGGTCTGCCTGCACGAATGGCATCTAATACTGGATGTCGACCATAAATAAGGGATGAGTCTTTTTTTTCTGCCATGATTTTCAAGGATTTAGGATGGAATATCGATTTTTAATCCATCATAAGCAAGGAATACATTTGGAGGTAATTGTGCTTGAATTTCCTCATGTAAACCTAAAAGATGGCTTGCATGTGTAAGGTAAGCTATTTCTGGTTTTATTTGATCAATAAGAGCCAAGGCTTCCTCTAAAGTGAGATGCGAATGATGAGGTTTATGTCGTAGAGCACTTAATACAAGAACCTTTACTCCTTTTATTTTTTTCATCTCTTCTGGAGCTATGGTTTTTACATCTGTAAGGTAAACGAAATCGCCAAAACGAAATCCCATCACAGGGAGTTGACCATGCATGACTTCAATCGGAGTAATTTGAAGACCATCAAAATTAATGATTTTATCTTTTTCAATAGTATGAAAAACCAAACGAGGTACTCCAGGATAAAACGGTTTTGTAAAAATATAATAGAAGGCTTTTTCCAATTCTTTTTGTACATGCTTCGTAGCATAAATTGGCATATCCTTTTCATACCTAAAATTAATAGGCCGTACATCATCTAAACCCGCAATATGATCTCTATGTTCGTGGGTAATTAAAATGGCGTCTATATCTTTTACCTGAGCCCGAAGCATTTGATATCGAAAGTCTGGTCCCGCATCAACAAGAATGTTTTGGCCATTAATTTGCACAAGTATGGCACAACGTAACCGATGATCTTTTGGATTTGTAGAAAGACAAACCTCGCAATCACAACCAATGACTGGAACGCCTTGGGAGGTGCCTGTACCAAGAAAAGTGACTTCCATAGTTAGTTCGTAGAGCTATCCGTTTCTTCCTCAATAATGCCTTCTTCTTGCTCTTTGTTTTGTTGAAGCATTTTTTCAATTTTTTTATAAAATTGAGCAGAAGAATCCCTTAGCTTTCTTTGATCAAAATCAATATGCTGCAAGATGTCAAGCATGCAATTGATTCGAGCTTCGGTATCGTAAAATCGATTAATGACAATAATGTTTTTATTTTCTACTATACAATACCCCGATTGAAAACTCCCTTTTTCAAAACGGACTTTATATTCTAAATCATTAAAGATTTCTTCGATTTTTTTTAAAGTATATTTGCTGTATTTAAACATATATTTGGTTAAAGTGTACCCTTAGGACAACAAGAAGGAAAGCAATTTCGTTTATATATTGTTGATTTTATTGAAAAAAAAGCATGAAATCATTCCTTCCTATCATACAAATTTAAAAGTTATTTTCGAATTAGCCTTCTTTATTTAAATTTGTACTCTAATAAGGCTTAAAAAAATCTGGAAGATGTTGAAAAAAATGATAATCTGTAGTCTTTGTCTGTTTATTGCAGTAATGGGCTATAGTCAAGATGATATAGAAGAAAAAGAATCTCGAACCTTTATTTTTACCGTATTGGGAGGAGGAAATTTTGCCCAAATCGATGGAGATAGTTTAGCGGGGTATCATAAACCAGGATTTAATGTCGGAGGGCGTGTGCAAATCGTAGTACATAAAAATTTTCAACCAAGTATAGAAATTGCATATAGTCAAAAAGGGAGTAGCTCTACTTTTTTTAAAAAACCTGAGATTTTATTTGTGTTAGATTATGCACAAATTCCTGTGATGTTGAATTATGTGGATCGTCGAGTGATGTTTAGTGCTGGAATGGCTTATGCACAATTGATTCGATCAAAAGTGACCATTCGAGGAAATGATGAGCCTGCCATTTTAGATCAATACAAAAAGTCAGATATTAGTTTTATCGCTGGGGCTACATTTTTTATGACCAAAAACCTAGGCGTCAATTTACGCTGGGAACGGTCTGTCGCTAATTTACTGAAAGCTCCTGCACAAGGAATAGATTCACAAGTAAATAAATTAATTACGCTTCGAGCGGCTTGGAAGTTTTAAACGCATTGGTTTAAGCTTTCTCTTGATACATTTGAATCATCATTTGTACATCTTTATCCTCTTTTAAGGAAGGATCAATATCATACAAAGAAGTATGTAAATCAAAATTTTGTTGTAAAGCATTTTGCAATGTTTGCAAGGCCGCTTTTTTACAACCCATAGGAATTAAACAGGCCGTTTGGCAATAATCAAGGGCTACGTCATCAGAATAAACATAGGCTTCTTCGATTACCTCTAAAGCGATTTCATACATACCTAGCTCCATAAGAAAAGAAGAAAACTGAATCCACCGTTCACTTTCTTCTGGAGCAAGATCTGTAGCAATTCGAAACATTTCTAAGGCCTTTTCATTTTCTTCCATAGCCGCATAAGCAAGGCCTAAAGCAGAAAGATAATCGGCATTTTGTCCATTAAGTTTGATGGCTTTATTATAGGCACTAATTGCGCTTACCCAATATCCTTCTTGTGCATAACATTCTCCCATTCGAAAGAATGTATTGTCGCTTTGTGGATCGAGTTTAACGGCTTTTAGATAATACTCCTTGGCGGTTCCTAAAATTTCTAATCGTTCAAAACACTGGCCAAGACGTGTGTATAAATCGGCATCAGGCTTAATATGCTCCAATGCATCAAGGTAAGATTCAATTGCTTTTTCAAATAAATTTAATTTGAAATAAGATTCTGAACGATCTCGATAAGCAAACTCAAAGTTTTCTTCGATTACGATTGCAAAGTCAAAAGCTTCTGCGGCTTTTTCATAATTTTCTAAACAGAAATAGGCATGACCTAAATTGTACCAAGCTTGATGTGAATAAGGATCAATATCAATAACAGCGGTATGTATTTCTACCGATTCTTTATATTTTCCTGATAATTCTACACATAACCACATACGGTCTAAAGCCGCACTATGTTTAGGATTCACTTTTAATGCTTTGCCTAAGGCTTGAAAGCATTTGTCCATTTGATCCATATCCTCATAAATTTGAGAAAAGGATAAATAGATTTCATCATGTTCTTCTTTTGGAAAATTTTGCAACGATTGTTTTAATGTATTCAATGCCTCTGGGAAAAGACCTTTCCAAGAATAAGCTTCCGCTTTTAAGAGATAAAGTTCTAATTCTGAAGCATCATATAATTCCGCTTGTGCTAAAACGACTAAAGCGGTATCTGCATCATTTTTTTCTAAAACTAACTGTGCTTTTCGTATATAAAAATGGCTAGAAAAAGGATGTTGCTCTAAAGCGATATTTACGACTTCAATCGCACGTTCAACTTGGTGGCGATTTTCATAATAATCAATTAATACCTTAAAAGACGATTGCTCAAAGAAACTCAACTCATTATTGCGCAACATCTCTTCAAATTGATGCGCTAATAATATAGCATCTTCTTCATTATATTGATTTAAGGGCATAGTCGTGTGTTTTATTAAGCCACAAAGTACAAAATAAGAAGTATCAGATTGATTAACCTAAAATTTTTGCGTGACAGTCTAAGTACTTCTAGATTAAGGGTATTTTTAATTTGTTTTTGAAAAAATCATGCCCCATTTTTGTAACATTGTTTTAATTAGACTCGTTAACGTATGAAAGCAGATGATATATAAGTTTTTTGGGAATTCAAATGAATTTATCTTTATTTGGGTCAAAATGGTTCTATAACTACAGATGTGGTTATTTTTTAATACAAAACCTGCTGAAAGCTTTTACTTACTGCATTACAAAAAAAACGAATAGATGAAAACGTATCCAATGAAATCCAAGCAACTGTTTATTCTTATAAATTTATTCTCTTTTCTATTCTTCTTTCTTTTCCTACAGAATCAAGCCCTATCGCAAACCGAAAAATACTTTCAACAGGAAGTTAACTATAAGATAAATGTGACATTGAATGACGTAGATCATTCCTTAATTGGAGACATTGAAATGGAGTATATCAACAATTCTCCAGATAATTTGAGCTTCATTTACATGCATTTATGGCCCAATGCGTTTAAAAATACAAAAACCGCTTTTGCGAAGCAAAAAATAGAAGATCGTTCTACCCGATTCTTTTATGGGGCAGATGATTCACGTGGTATGCTTGAAAATTTGGCTTTTGAAGTCGATGGAGAACCTGCCACTTGGGAGTTAGATGCTACATATGAAGATATTGCTATTGTGCGTTTACGAAAACCATTATTACCTGGAGAGAAAGTGATTCTTTCGACTCCATTTAAACTTATTATTCCTGCTTCTTATTCTAGACTTGGTCATGTCGGAACCTCTTATCAAATGACACAATGGTACCCTAAACCTGCAGTTTATGACCGCGATGGATGGCATGAAATGCCGTACCTAGATCAAGGCGAATTTTATTCAGAATTTGGAAAATTTGATGTGTCGATTACCTTACCCAAAAATTATGTGGTAGGTGCCACTGGAGAATTACAAAATGAAGAAGAAAAAGCTTGGTTAGAAACGAAAGTAGCCGAATTTAAAACAAAAGATTTGGATGGAGTAAATAAAAGATCAGATTTCCCCGAATCATCCACAGAAAAGAAAACCATTCGTTATATAGCGGAGAATGTACATGACTTCGCTTGGTTTGCAGATAAACGTTTTTATGTAGATAAAAGTAGTGTTACACTAGCCTCAGGAAAGGAAATTGACACTTGGGTTATGTTTACTGATCGCGAAGCAATGATTTGGAAAGATGCCATTAATTATGTCAATCGATCCGTAGCATATTATTCTGAACGTGTAGGTGAATATCCTTGGCCACAAGCTACCGCAGTACAAAGCGCATTAAGCGCAGGCGGAGGAATGGAATACCCAATGATTACCGTTATTGGATTAAGCGGAAATGCAGAATCTTTAGATGAAGTAATTACGCATGAAGTAGGTCATAATTGGTTTTATGGAATTCTAGGATCGAACGAACGAGAACATCCTTGGATGGATGAAGGAATGAATACTTTTTATGAAAAAGAATACATGACCAAATACTATAACTCTTCTATTGGTCTAGAATATATTCTTCCTCCTTTTGCCACAAAATTATTGGATGCAGACGGTGTAGAGTTGGGTGAACTCGGTGCACTTTATCAGGGACGATTAGGAAAAGATCAACCGATTTCTACAAGTAGTCAAGAGTTAACTTCTATCAATTATTATCTCAATGCTTATGATACGCCTGCCGAACTATTAGATTATTTAAGAAATTATATTGGGTCGGAATCCTTTGAAAAAATGATGCAGACCTACTATGAAGAATGGAAGTTTAAACATCCAAGTCCACAAGATTTTCAAGCATTAGCCGAACGGGAAACAGGGAAAGACTTAGACTTTCTTTTTCAAGAATTAATGGAAGGGAAGAAAATAGATTATGCTTTAAAAGGCGTAGGAAATAATTTAATTACCGTAAAAAATGTAGGAGAAGTCAATGGCCCATTTACTGTTAGTGGAATCAAAGATGGTGAAGTGGTTTCTACAAAAGCGTTTGAAGGTTTTGAAGGAACACGACAACTCGATTTTTCTTCTGAAGGTCTAGATAATGTTCAAATTGATGCCGAAGGAAAAATTCCAGAAATTAATAAAAGGAATAATTATCAAAAGCGAAAATTTAGATTTAAGTTTTTAGGTGCAGTCGAAAAACCACAATATAAAGATCTTTATTTTTCTCCGATCATTGGAGGAAATGCTTATGATAAGTTTATGCTCGGTTTAGCTTTTTACAACTCGGCATTGCCTGCTAAAAAATTTGAGTTTGTGCTTGCTCCTATGTTTGGTACAGGATCTCTTGACCCCGTCGGCGTGGCCAATTTTAAATACAATGTTTATCCTCAAGGAGCTTTTGCAGAACGCGTATCTGTAGGCTTAGGTTTAAAAAGTTTTAATTATAATTATATTGAAAATATTGATAAACATGAACAGTACTACCGAGTGAGTCCCAAGGTGACTTTAGAGTTGAAAAAGAAAAGAGAACGTCAACCCGTTCAACAAATTATCGAATTTCAAAATATCAATTTATGGTCGCAAGATGTGGCATTTAAACGAGATACCATTCCTAGTATGGTTGATCCTTCTGTAGACTCCACTATTTTCGTTTTTGATAGGTATGACAAAAATTATCGATTGGTAAATTCCCTTTCTTATTCATACATTAATAGTCATGTACTGAACCCTTATAGCGTAAAAGTAGGAATGGAACATTTCGCTGATTTAGAAAAAGCGGTACGTGATCAATCCTATTTAAAAGCATCTTTAGAAGCTACATTTAAATATAATTATAAACCGAAAAAAGGCGTGGCATTTCGATTGTACACCGCGGGTTTACTTATGAAAGCCAAATCAAATTTAGACACATTGGGAAGTTCTTTCGGTGCCTATCCAGTATCATTAATTGGTCAAGGAAGAACGGATTATAATGCGTCCGATTATTATTTTGGTCGATCGGAACAAGCGGGTGTTTGGGCTCAACAAATGCATCTCAATGAAGGTGGATTTAAAACGCCTCTTCCTTCATCCTCATTGGGAACAAGTAATTCTTTTGTGATTGCGTTAAATACTAAAATTGATTTACCCTTACCATTCAATTTACCCATTAAACCTTATTTTGATATTGGCTATTTTAAAGAAACCCGACGTTCGGTTTTGGTGAGTGCTGATGGAGTAGACTTTGCCGATCAGTTTATGTTTAATGGAGGAATTGCAATAGAATTAGGAGACGGTGTAGCTGGAATTTACCTTCCTTTAATTAGTTCTCAAAACTTGAGAAACGAGTTAAAATCAAAAGGTAATTTTTTAAGTCAGATTTCCTTTACCTTAAATTTATCTAAGGCCAATCCTTTTAAATGGATTAAGAAAATTAGAATTTAATTGTTGGTGAAAAAATAGAAGTTAGAAGAGCTATTTATAAAGAATTTTATTTCTTTTTTACGAAGAAAAAAAACTTAGGAAGCTTTATAAATCACTTCAGAACAATTCGATTCCGTAAATATATCATTGGCTACACGAAGCAGATCTTCGGGCTCAATAGATTGATAAATGTCTACTTCTTTATTGATTAAATTGGCATCACCTAGCATTTCAAAAAAGCTAAGATTCATCGCTTTGTTTAGAATACTTACTTCAGAAAAAACTAAATGACTTTCCATTTTATTTTTAATCTTATTTAACTCTCTCTCTTCAACCAATGCTGTTTTTAATTGATTAAGTTCACGCCAAATCGCTGCTTCACAATCTTCTAAAGAAACACCATCCGCGGGTTTGCCTTCCACGACTAATAAACCTGGATCTACACTTCCTGTGATGTAGGCATCAATATCTGAAAACAACCGTTGCTCTTTCATCAATCTTCGATACAATCGCGAAGACCGACCATGTGATAAAATATCAGTGAGCAAATCACAAACATAATAATCTCTTGCCAAACGATCAGGCATATGAAAAGCCATAAAGAGGGCATCCAAAGGCACATCCGCTTCGACCTGCTCTAAATGTTTTTGTTGTTGAATGGGCTCAGGAAGAATAGTTGGTTTAGGAATTTCTCCCGCTGGAATTTCTCCAAACCATTCTTGTGCTAACTTAAAAATATCATCGGCTTTTACATTACCAGTTACAGTAAGTACCGCATTGTTTGGGCGATAATAATTATAGAAGAAATTCTTAACGTCTTCTAAAGAAGATTGCTCTACATGCTTAGGACTTAAGCCGATCGTTGGCCATCGGTAAGGATGTACTTCATAGCACAATTTAGACAAACGATGCCAAGCATCACCATAAGGCTGGTTTAGATAATTCTCTTTAAATTCTTCTACGACCACCTTTCTTTGTACATCAAGTGATTGCTCACTAAATATTAAATTCATCATGCGATCAGACTCCAACCAGAAGGCTGTTTCTATATTTGAAGCGGGAAGAATTTCATAATAATTAGTAATGTCATTATTTGTAAATGCATTGCTCTCTCCTCCTGCCCATTGTAATGGTTCATCAAATACGGGGGCATTTTTAGACCCACCAAACATGAGATGTTCAAACAAATGCGCAAAGCCTGTTTTATCTGGAGATTCATTTTTTGCTCCTACTTGATAAAGCAAATTAACGACTGCCATTGGCGTACTATCATCTTCATGTACGAGTACTTTTAAGCCATTGTCAAGTTGAGTTCGTTGAAAGTGAATCATTTTTATTTTTTTAAACAAGCACTATTAAAAAAAACTGACCCACAAGAAGTAGGTCAGTTTTTGCAAATATACGTTTTTTTAGAAAATTATTTTCTTGAAATTTAAAGCTATTTTACTAAAGTAACATCACCTTTATATTCAATAATTAATCCATCAAAAAATTCTACCTCTGCATAATAGACAAATACAGCAGGTTGTAATCGTTTACCTTTAAAGGTTCCATCCCATCCAAAAGCAGGATTGTTTGTTTGCACATTTTTAGCATCAAATACCAATTCTCCCCATCGATCATAAACGACAAAGTTTCGGATTTGAAGGACACCGGGATCACTAAAGATCATAAAGACATCATTTATTCCATCATCATTTGGTGTAAATGCATTCGGGATATAAACATCTCTACTGGTGTCTACATTGATCGTTACTTCTTCTTCAGAAGTACAACCTTGAAGGGTAGTCGTCGTGAGTACATAAGTAGTTGTTTCTAAAGGCATCGCTGTTGGATTTGGACAATCAGCACAGGATAAGCCATCTACAGGAAGCCAAGAATAAGTAACCGTATCCAGTGTATTTGGATAAGCTTCCAATGTAGTAGATTCGCCTAATTGAATTTCTGTTTCACCAGCAAAAACATTGACAATAAGCTCAAATGGAAGCGGTAAAATAATCTCTTCAGTAAAGGTACAAAGGTTCGCGTCTTGGATATAAACCGTATAGCTACCTTCAAATAAATTGTTGAATATGGTATCCATCGTAAAGATTTCACCATCTAACGAATAGGTATAAGGTGGTGTTCCTCCTCGGGTAGAATCAATATTGATAAAGCCACTATTCTCACCAAGACAAGTTGGCTCCATTCCACTAAGACCCGCACTGATTGGCATAGAAGGTTCTAATATTTCCGCAGTTCCAAATTCCATACAACCATTTGCGTCTGTGGTGGTAATCGTATGAATTCCTGCATCCAATTGACTCGCTAATGCATCCGTTTCGCCATTGTCCCATGAGTAAGTATAAGGTGCGGTACCTCCATTAGCAGTTACACTAGCCGCACCATCCGATCCACCAAAACAAGAAACATCTTGAAGGGCGGTAACCGTAAGGTTTAACATGCCCGCGGGTTCTGTTATCATCATACTATTGTTTGCAGAACATCCATTGGCATCAGAAACGGTAAGGCTATAATTGCCTCCAGGAATATTATCTAAACTACTATCTGTATCTGAGGTATTCCAAAGGTAAGTATAAGGCGGTGTTCCGCCTAAAACAGTAGAGCCAAGATTTCCATCAGAAGCACCAAAGCAAGTTACGTTATTGATTAAGTCTATAGAAACAGTAATTGGATCAGGTTCTGCAATAGTAATTGTGGTACTTATCACACAACCTCCTGCATCACTTACCACTACACTATGAACACCTGCATCTAGGCCTGTAGAAATTGGATTAGAAATTCCATTATCCCAAAGGAGACCATATGGTGCAGCACCGCCAGAAATATTTACTTGGGCGCTACCATCTGTTCCTCCAGCGCAAGATACATTTTGTATTAGTGTGGTAGTGGCGACTAAAGCAGAAGCTGGTTGCGTAATGGTAACAGAAGCAGAAATAGTACATCCTCCAGTATCAGTAACACTAACCACATGAATTCCCGCATCAAGTCCCGTAGCTGTAGAAGTAGTTTCGGAATTGTCCCACAAATAATCATAAGGCAATGTGCCTCCAGATATGTTTGCTGTTGCAGATCCTGTACTTTCTCCAAAACAACTTACATTATTTACTACCAAAGCAGAACCAGATAATGCATTGGCAGGTTGGTTGATATTCACACTAGTCGTTGCGGTACATCCATTAATGTCGGTAACGGTTACTCCTTGAACACCACCACCTAAATTGGTAGCCATTGCATTGGTTTCTCCATTATCCCAAAGAATAGTATATCCAGGGGTACCACCTGCAACACTTAAGTCTGCCGTTCCATCTGTATCTCCAAAACAATCTATATTTGTACTATTGGTAATTGTTGCAGTCAATAAAGTAGGTTCTAAAATGTTGACACTTTCAATCATCACACAATTGTTATTGTCTGTTACGGTTACATTATTTATTCCTCCAATTAAATTTGTTGCAGTAGCAGTTGTTTCTCCACTATCCCAAAGGAAAGTATAAGGAGTTGTTCCTCCAGAAGTAGCAATAGAGGCGCTTCCGTTGGACTGGCCATTACAAGTCACATCATTAATGAAATTCATTGTAATTGAAAGGGCTGTTGCGGGTTGTGTGATGGTTATGGAAGAAGTTAAAATACAACTATTAGCATCAGTCACACTAACAATATGAACTCCCGCTTCAAGTCCTGTAGCAGTAGAAGTTGTTTCAGAATTATCCCAAATAAAATTGTATGGTGTGGTGCCTCCAGTAGGTGTTATCGAAGCAGAGCCATTACTTTCTCCAAAACAATTGATATCAGTTACTACAATAGCAACTCCTGTCAATGCACTAATAGGTTCCGAAATATTTACACTAGTCGTTGCGATACAACCATTATTATCCGTAACGGTTACTCCTTGAATACCACCACCTAAATTGGTAGCCATTGCATTGGTTTCTCCATTATCCCAAAGGATGGTATATCCAGGAGTACCACCTGCAACATTTAAGTCAGCCGTTCCATTATTATCTCCAAAACAATTAATGTTTGTACTATTTGTTATTGTAGCCGTTAGTAAATTAGGTTCTACAATATTAATATTTTCAATCATTGAACAGTTGTTGCTGTCGGTAATTGTTACATTATTTACACCGCCTGAAAGATTTGTCGCAGTAGTGTTGGTTTCTCCACTGTCCCAAAGGAAAGTATAAGGAGCCGAACCACCTGAACTTGAGATTGACGCACTTCCATCAGATAGACCATTGCAAGTAACATCATTGGCCAAAGTCAAAATGGAGGTGATTGCATTAGGCTCTGTAACTATAGTGGAGCCAGTTACCTCGCAACCATTATCATCTGTTACTGTGATATCGTAGGTTCCCGCAGTAATTCCAGTAAGCGTGGCATCTGTTAAAGTATTAGACCATGTATAAGTATAAGGCATACTTCCTCCAGTAACAGCAGCTGAAACAGCTCCATCTGAAGTCCCAAAACAAGATGCATTTTGATCTGTAGTTACCGTAAGAATAATTTGGGGAGGAACTGTAATGTCAATAAACCCTGTAGTAAAACAAGCATTGGCATCAGTAACTGTAACTGAATGCATTCCGCCAGTTAAATTACTTGCAGTAATGTCTGTTACCCCATTATCCCATAAATAAGCATAAGGTAGTGTGCCTCCATTGGCAGAAATAGTACCTACACCATCCATATCGCCAAAACAAGTTACTGGATCGTTTTCAACAATAGACATAGTTAATGTCGCAGGATCAGTTACGTTGGTAGAATAGTTTTGAGTACAACCATTGGCATCCGTTATGGTAACTTGATAAGCTCCTACACCAAGATTTGAAACAGTCATGGTAGTCGCATTTCCTGTATTAGGGCTCCATGAATACGTATACGGCGGAGTGCCACCAGTTGCAGAAGCACTTACTACACCATCCATATCTAAAGCACATGAATTATTTTGTATAGTGTTGGCCATGCCCGAAATTACAGTTGGTTCGGTAATACTAAAGTTCTGTACATCTGTACATCCATCAGAATCTAATATCGTTACCGTATAATTCCCAGCCATTAAATTATTGGCAATAGAATCACTATCCATTATTGAACTATCCCATAGATAAAAATAAGGATAGGTTCCTCCTGAAATTTCTAATGTTGCTGTTCCATCACTTCCACCAAAACAACTTGTAGGTGCAGTGGTTAAAGCATCTACGACTAAGGAAGATGTTATTCCGATATTTCCGTTACTTGAAGTTGTACATCCATTTTGATCAATGACAGTTACATCAAAAGTACCAGAACATAAATTGGTTGGTACGGCATCTGTTGATCCATTTGACCAAACATAAGTGAATGGGCTAGTTCCTCCAGTTATCGTTAAATTGGCCGTTCCATCACATGAAGTACATGTGGCAGGGGTGGTTCCTGCAACGCTTGCTTGAAGATCTCCAGGTTCTGTAATTGTAATATTAAATATTGATGTTGGACAAGTCGACATATCGGATACCGTAATGCTGTAGTTTCCAGCAAATAAATTTGGAATGGTTACAATTCCAGGATTAGGCTCTATTAAAGACCCATTGGAAGGACCACTCCAATCAAAAGAATATACTGGATTTCCTTGGGTCACATTTATAGTAACAGCACCATCAGAACCTCCAAAACAACTCACCTCAGTCTGACTTAATAGGGTAGTTGATAAAGGAGTAAATACATTGATGTCAACTGTTCCTGTAGCTGAGCATAAATTATTATCAGTTACCGTAACACTACGGATACCTCCACTAAGAGCAGTAGCAGTAGCATTCGTTTCTCCATTATCCCATAGGTAAGTATAAGGGTTAGTTCCTCCTGTAACTGTTACTCGACCTGATCCATCCGAAACGCCAGGACAACTGGTTCCTGCCATCTCCAATGTAAATAATGATAATGGCGCAGGTTCCGTTAATGATGTACTTGCTATAATAGAACAATTATTTGCATCTGTAATGGTTACTTCATGTAATCCTTCTGATAAAAAAGAGGCCGCAAATGTGGTTTCACCATTATCCCATATATAACTATATGGAGTTGTGCCTCCAAAAACACCAGATTCTATTTGTCCATCAGATAAACCATTGCAAGAAACATTTTCTACTACAAAAGGAAAGGCTACAAGTAATGGTGGTTCTGTGATGTCTACCGTTACTGTTTCTGAACAATTTAAAGCATCAGTTACAAAAACAATATGTATGCCTCCATTTAAAGCACTAGCAGTAGTTCCTACTTCACCACTATCCCAATTGTAAGAGTAAGGTGGAGAGCCCCCCATTGTGCTAATCGTAGCAACCCCATCTGAAACGCCATTACAAGAAACATTAGAGTTGACAGTAATAGTACTAGTGATTGCAGTTGGTTCAGTTAAAGTAATTTGAGCAGTGGCAATACAACCTACCTGATCGGTTACTGTAACAATATGTGTGCCTGCATCAAGACCAGTGGCCGAAATATTGGTTTGATTATTATCCCAAAGATAAGTATAGGGACTCGTTCCTCCCGCAGGAGATGCAGTAACTCTTCCATCGGATAAACCATTACAACTAATGGCTTGATTCTCTATTATAGTAACTAAAACAGGTAAATTTTGTGAAATATTAATACTTGCTGTATTTGAACAACCATTTAAATCTGTAACAGTAACGAAATGACTTCCTGAACTTAATCCAGTGGCTGTGGCTGTGGTTTGTGAATCATCCCAAACAAAAGAATAGGGGCTAGTTCCTCCTGAAGCAGAAGCTGTAGCTTGTCCATCTGAAAGACCAGTACAAGTTACGCCATTATCTTCTGTAATCATCGCATTAATAGGGAAAGGATTATTGATCAAAATAGATCCAACAGCAGCACATCCATTACTATCCGTTATGGTTACATTATATGGAAGAGGAGCTAATCCTGTAATACTCGCTGTTGTTTCTCCTTGACTCCAAACAAAAGAGTAAGGAGCGGTTCCGCCTGTCGGTGCTGCCGTTGCGCTGGCATCGGAAGAACCATTACAACTAATAGCAGTTGTTTCAGTAACATTAGGCAAGATAATTCCTGGTTCAGAAATACTTTCTGTATCTGAATTTGAACAACCATTGCTGTCAAAAACAGTAACATTATAACTACTTGCAGTAAGACCTGTAACCGTAGAGGTTGTTGCCCCTGTACTCCATAAAAATGTAAAAGGAGCAGTACCATTTGTAACCGAAGCAGAAAGACTTCCGTCTGAACCGCCGTTACATGTTACATTGGAGTTGACACTGGCATTAACACTTAGTAGTGTGGCATTGCCTACAGTTACACTGTTGACAGCAGAACATCCACCACTATCAAATACTGTAATTCCATAATTACCTGCTGCAAGTCCAGTGATAGAAGTGGTAGTTTCCCCTATATCCCATAAATATGTAAATGGGGCAACACCGTTAGTGGTGGTCACAGAAGCGCTACCATCAAGAGCACCAGGGCAACTTTCATCAGCATCTAAAGAAGTAGTAATACTTAGCAAAGGAGATACTCCAATAGTCACACTTCCGGAAACAGAGCAACCATTACTGTCAAAAACAGTAACCGAATGGTTTCCTGCAGATAATGCGGTAGCTGTTGGAGAAGTTTCTAAATTGTCCCATAAAAAACCATATGGCGCAGTACCGTTTGCTGGTGTTACTGTAGATGTTCCATCATCATTTCCTAAACAAGAAATATCTCCAGTTCCAGAGAAACTTAAAGAAAGGGTACTTGTTGGAATAAAGTCGAATTGAGCCGTTCCTGTACATCCATTATTATCTGTTACGGTTAAGGTATGTATTCCATCCGTTAATCCGTTAACATTAAATGTCATGGCTCCATTATCCCACAAATATGAGAAAGGAGCGGTTCCGCCTGCTACAATAGAAACTGCAGCTCCATCAGATGCTCCAGAACAACTAACTGCGGTAGTTTGAATAATACTAGGAACAATAGCTGCGGGGGCAGTTACTGCAACAGAAGAGGTGGCTTCACAACCACTAGCATCTGTAACGGTTATACCATGTGTACCACCATTCAACATGGACGCAATAGCTGTTGTTTCTCCATTTTCCCATAAAAAATTATAAGGAGTTGTCCCTCCACTTACATTCGCAGTGGCCGAGCCTGTGCTTGGCATATCACAAGCTGAATTTTGATTTAATGTTGTCGTCACATTTAATGCCGCAGGTTCACTTATTGAAGTAGAAACAATGGCAAAACAACCATTCGCATCTGTAATTACAATGACGTAATTGCCTGCATTTAGGCCACTCGCACTACTTGTAGTTAAGGAATTATTCCAATTGTATGAATATGGTGCAGTTCCTCCAGTTGGAGAAATGGTAATAGATCCATCTCCTTCGCCAAAGCAACTAATATCTTGTATGTTAGGATTTCCATTAGACAATAATGGGTCAAGCGTGACTGCTTGATTTGTTGTACTATTACATGCTGCGGTAGTGATCATTAAAGATACATTCTGCGCCCCATCTGTTGGATATGAAACAGAATGAGGTCCAATTCCAGTCGCTGTGGCTGGAGTTGCTCCTGGACCAAAATTCCAAGAATAGGTGGCACCAAGACCCAAATCATTAGCAAGGAAATCTCCTGAAAGACCACATACATCTTGAGTAAAAGTAAAATTTGCTAGACTAGAACAAGGAAGTACATCTATAAATACATAGGCCGAATCACATTGAGGAGGTATTTGTGGATCACAAACTTCATATAAAAAAGAATCTAAACCAGAGAAACCTGTGGTAGGTGTATATACATAAGTGCCGTCATTATTGAAAATTACAGTTCCATTTTCGGGATCTTCTACTACTGTTGGAGTAAACGTAAGCGTCTCACCATCTGGGTCGAAATCATTAGGACTCGCATCACCAGATATTGGGGTATCTTCAAAAGTGACTTCATTATCATCTACAGCAACAGGAAATGGGTTACATGGACCGTCGCAATCTTGACCTTCATGGAAAAAAGTACCAGGAGTTGCTTCTACAGGAAGAGGAGCAATGACTTCTGCCATAACCACAGGCGGGAAAATTACCCCAGGATAGTGAAGTACAAATTGGTGACAATCGTCTACATCAATAATATCAAAGCAAACTTGACCAACACCTACCCATGCACTTTCGGTGATATCATAACCTACACCTCCTCCAAAAGGAACATTATAAGATACATACTCCACCGTAGTTCCAGTTAAATTGTGTGGGTCATAGAAGGAAATACCACTTGGAGTATTTGTAATTCCTGAAACAGCTAACTCGGTATTAATAACAGGATTGATCACTCCATCACTATAGGAGAATCTAAAATTACTACTTCCAAGATTGAAAATAGTAGCAGCACTAGAAGCTTGAACTTCTATGTCTACACAAAGTGTTTGTCCGGAGCAATCCATATTGGATACAACAAGACGCACATCATATTGTCCTGTCTGGGCATAGCTCTCCAGAACAAATAATGAGCTTAATAAAATAAAGGATAATCTCAATAAATGTCGCATGATTATAGGTATGAATGTGTAACTAATAGCGTGACTTAAGCATTAGTACAAATTAATTAAGAGCATACTCACCCCCACAAAGATGTTTTCTAATAGTAAAATGGTTGCATGCATGCTATATTTTAGTAAATGAGTGCAAATTTAGTGAAATAGATTTATTACGTTTGCACTAGTTTTAAAATTTAAACGAATGAAATACAATAAAGGCCGCTTTAGTAAGCAAAAATTAGTGGATTTATACCAAATGTTACTTAAACCTCGGATGATTGAAGAAAAAATGTTAGTTCTTCTCCGTCAAGGTAAAATTAGCAAATGGTTTTCGGGCATTGGGCAAGAAGCAATTAGTGTAGGAGCTGCTGCTGCACTCAATGAAGACGAATTATTATTCACTATGCATCGAAATTTGGGAGTGTTCACTACTCGTAACGTTCCATTGCATCGTTTATTTTGTCAATGGCAAGGTAAAATGCCTGGTTTTACCAAAGGAAGAGATCGTTCTTTTCATTTTGGTGCGCCTGAATATAATATTGTCGGAATGATTTCACACCTTGGTCCACAATTGTCTTTAGCCGCAGGCGTAGCTTTAGCCTATAAATTAAAAAAACAAAAAAAGGTGTCTCTTGCTTTTACAGGAGAAGGAGGAACGAGTCAAGGTGAATTTCATGAGGCTTTAAATACCGCCGCAGTTTGGGATTTACCTGTGATGTTTGTAGTAGAAAATAATGGATATGGTTTATCTACTCCAACTTCTGAACAATATCGTTGTGATCATATTTCAGACAAAGGAATTGGTTATGGAATAGAATCTTATCGAATTGATGGAAATAATATTTTAGAAGTTTATCAAACATTTAAAAAACTGGCTACTAGCATGCGCAAAAAACCAAGACCCGTCTTGATAGAATGCGTGACGTTTCGAATGCGGGGCCATGAAGAAGCTTCTGGAACTAAATATGTACCTAAAAAATTAATGGAAACTTGGGCAGCCAAAGACCCAATTGAAAATTTTGAAAAATGGTTGCTCAAAGAAAAGTTTATGACTACAGAGGACATCGAATCCTTTAGAGCGACCATCAAAGAAGAAATTCAAAATGGATTGGATTTGGCTTATGAAGAACCTCCTGTTTCTTTTCAATTAGAAAATGAACTAACGGATGTCTTTAAACCTCATCAGCAAGAAGTCGTCTTACCACAAAATAATGGCCAATCTCCTAAACGTTTTGTAGATGCAGTCTCCGACGGATTACGAGCTGCAATGGAAAAACACGATAATTTAGTTCTTATGGGACAAGATATCGCAGATTATGGAGGCGTATTTAAAGTAACCGAAAACTTCACTAGAGACTTTGGACAAGATCGGGTCCGAAATACCCCACTTTGTGAAAGTGCAATTTTAGGTATAGGCTTAGGCTTAAGTATTGAACATCATAAAGCGATGGTAGAAATGCAATTCGCTGATTTTGTTACTTGTGGATTTAATCAAATTATTAATAACTTGGCTAAATTGCATTATCGTTGGCAACAAGCAGCAGACGTAGTCGTAAGAATGCCAAGTGGCGGTGGTGTAGGGGCTGGACCGTTTCATTCGCAAACCAATGAAGCTTGGTTCTTTCATACCCCAGGACTAAAAATATTATATCCGTCGAATCCATATGATGCTAAAGGAATGCTAATCGCTGCATTTGAAGATCCAAATCCCGTTATCTTTTTTGAGCATAAAGGCTTGTACCGAAGTATTACAGATGAAATTCCAGATGGTTATTATACCGTAGAGATCGGAAAAGCTCAACTTGCTGCTGAAGGAGAGGACTTGTCTATCATTACCTACGGAATGGGCGTGCATTGGGCCTTAGAAGCAACTCAAGAAATGGGCATAAATGCAGATATATTGGACTTGAGAACATTGTCTCCATTAGACTATGAGGCGATTGAACAAACGGTTAAAAAAACCAATAAAGTCATCTTATTACATGAAGATACGATGGTTGGTGGAGTAGGAGCGGAACTTTCAGCTTACATTAGTGAACATCTTTTTGAACACTTAGATGGGCCTGTAGTTCGGGTAGCTTCCTTAGACACCCCTGTTCCTTTTGCCAAAGCTTTAGAAGCAGGTTTTTTACCAAAGGATCGATTGCGGGTTAAAATGAATGATTTGTTGGCCTATTAATAGAGATATAGAATAATAGAGGACTCTTTCCTTTTTTATATGGGGCTATCCCTAAAAAACTGCATTTTTTAGGGTCGG
>JAHDCJ010000078.1:0-24977 GCA_020629935.1 Saprospiraceae bacterium
TATTTTAAGCAACAGAATTATTTATACTTCCGTTTTACTTTCTTTTTAAATTTCTTTGGAAAGTGATTTCCTCCTTTTTTAGAGTTCCCTTGTGGACCACCAACACGAGTCATTGCACATCTAAATCCGATAGATCGAGAAGCTCTTTCTTCATCAAAGAATCTTCTAGCACCTGGTGCTAAGTAAAATGCTCGATCATTCCAACCACCGCCTTTAATTACTCTAGACTTATCGTTGATTAATGACGTTACTCCATAGTTATAAAGTACTTCTGATTCTTGATCACCATCAAAGTAGTTGATTACATCCCCTCTTTGATAATTTAAACGATCTGCTACGTCTTCATCTTTCACGACTTCATATCGAAGTCTACCCAAACTATCTTTTTCAACAGGTCGTCCTTCTTCATCTAAAGTTTTGTGTTTGAAAACATTACCCCGGAAAGGGTTCAAGTCTTGATCTTCTGTTCCTCTTAAAGTCGTACTTGTCATTGGACGATATACATCCATCACCCATTCACTTACATTACCAGCCATATTATAAAGGCCATAATCATTCGGGAAGAAAGAGACTACAGGAGCAGGGATATGTGCATTATCATTCAGTTTACCAGCCATTCCCATATAATCACCACGCCCTCTTTGGAAGTTGGCCATCATTTCGCCTTGATATTTACCTCTTTGCATAAAGCGCGTGGTATTTCCATTCCAAGGATATAATCTTCGGTCGGTAATACGTTCATCTTTAGCATAAGCTTGATTACCCAATAAACCAAGGGCAGCATATTCCCATTCGGCTTCTGTAGGTAATCGATAGGCAGGTAGGAGGATACCATCCTCAAACTTCACTCGCCGTTCTTCACCAGCGGGGCCTTCATACCCTTTATCTACTGCACCTTCATATTGACCAACGAGATAGGCTTCGGTATTGAAGTTATCTTCATCTTTTTGATCTGGATTCGGTGATAGAATTTGTTTTTCAATTAGAATCATTTCGTTTACCCGATCTGTACGCCATTGACAATAGTCATTAGCTTGTACCCAACTTACTCCAACTACCGGGTAGTCTGTATAGGAAGGGTGCCGTAGATAAGTTTCTACGAAAGGTTCGTTAAATCCAAGTTCTTCACGCCATACTAGTGTATCGGGAAGTGCTTTTAAATAAGCTTCTGGATAAGATTCATTAAATACTCGATAAATCCAGTGTAAGTATTCTAACCAATCCACGTTAGCTACTTCTGTTTCATCCATGTAAAATGAAGAAACCGTAACCCGTCTTGGGATACTGTGGTAATCATACATTACATCTTGTTCGGTAGTACCCATAGAGAAGGTTCCCCCTTCAATAAGTACAAGATTGGGACCAGTCGCTTGACCTTTATAGTCCACTTTTTCAAAACCACCCCATTCGGCATCATTGTACTTCCAGTTGGTGGTGGAGGAATTTCCTCCTTTTTTCTTACAAGCGCTCAATGTGAGTAGCGCAAGAACAGTGATTACACTGTATTTTAGCAGATTCGTCATACCAAAACCTAATTTTTTGTTGAAAAATGGCTTACAAACTTAAAAATAAATTCGCACTTATCGGAAGATTTTTAAGCAATCGTTATATTGTTTAGATAATCTTCGTCTTTTTATCGCACCTAATTCGTCAAAATTGATCGTTAAAGCAATTTCATGAGAGCCTCCTGTTTGAGAACTTAACCCTGAAATTGTGTAATCATAACTATATCCAATTTTGAAAATTCCTTTTTGAAATCCGATTAAAGCAATTGCTGCATCGGAGTTTGAAAACGTATGTCTAAACCATGCCCCTCCATAAATCAATCCTGTACTTACATACGCTCCTACGTTAAATTGATAAAATTCCGCCTGTTTGGCAAATAACAGGTTCGGAGATATAAACGTCGGATATTTTTTTTTATTGTTCGTTTCTTTAATATTTATTTCTAATCCACCATGAATAGAAAGTAATAATGGTAGATCTCCTGCAAAGGCATTTTGATCTATAAAACGTTCATTAGGCGAATTTAAGTGTTTCAACGCTAAACCTGCATAAAATTTAGGAGAAAATATCATTAAACCCGCAGAAAAGTCAAAATATCCCCTATTTAGGTCGTCTGGACGCTCTTCTAGGCTTGGAAATGGGTTCCCCATGGCATCTGTTGGACCAGTTAATGGATCCAACTGATCATAAAACAGGAGTTTATCCCAATCTAAAACCTTTTGCACATATCCTCCTTGCAATCCTCCTCTTAAAAATAAGGCATCCGTCAAGGGTAAATTATAGGCATAAGATAAATTGATTCGTGTAGTTTTTAAAATTCCTGCTCCTGCATTATCCGCTAATAAACTTATTCCAAATCCGCTGCTCAACTTATCTACAAATTGATCATAAGAAATAGCATAGGTGGTATAAGCATTTGGAATAGAAGGCCATTGATTTCTATAATTGGCTACAATTCTTGGGCTAAATGTAGTTCCTGACAATGCGGGGTTTAGATGCATAGGAGCTGCAAAAAATTGGGTAAAAACCTCATCTTGTGCAAGAAGTGTTTTTCCACAAAAAAAGCATAACCAACAAAGAAAGATTAATCTAGTCAATTTTATGTCAAAAATTGGTTTCTACATTCAAAAGAATAAAATCAAAAGCAACGAATACGACAATAAAACGTTTTAAATAACAAAAAATTGCTCGTAGTGTTATAAATTAGTACTTTCAATAAAAAGCTGTGCAATATATGAATAAATTCCTTTTCTTCTGTCTGTTTCTATGCATGAATTCTATTTTACATGCTCAATCCTCTTTTATTTTGGAACGTAATCTTTTATGGGAAAACCAAATAAATAATCAAGAGGAGTCAAATAATCAACCTGAAAGGGCATTAACTTTTGAAGGTGCTATCCAAGATTTATACAATCCCCTCTTACCTGTGTTTTCGGCTCGGGTACCTATGTCAGGATTTGGTGAATGTAATACCTCCATCATTGACCTTAATTATGAGTCTTTTGATGCCCCAGCAAATTTTGCTATTTCAAATGAACAAATAGAAATAGATGCTCAATTGGTGGTGGAAAGAAAAACACCTTATTGCCTTGTTCAATTTTCTCCCATAAGAAAAAACCCAAGTTCTGGACAGTTTGAACGGGTAACGGATTTCAAAATAAAAATTCAACAGAAGCGACAAGAACAAAACCAAACGATTACTCGTGGTCCTAGTCCTTCTGAACTAAACGTTGGTGATGTCTATAAATTGGCTACCACTCAGGCAGGAGTGCACAAATTGACTTATGCCTTTTTAAAAGATGAATTAGGAATTAATGATTTAGATAATATTGATCCAAGAAATTTAAAACTATTTGGAAATGGAGGAGGCATGCTTCCTGAGTCCAATAATGCATTTAGATATGCTTCTTTACAAGAAAATGCGATTTTAGTGGTCGGTCAAAATGATGGAAGCTTTGATGCAGATGATTATATTTTATTTTATGCGGAAGGTCCTGATAAATGGATTTATGATGAAGATGATCAATACTATAATTATCAAAAGCATTTGTATGATACAGATAACCATTATTTTATTCGAGTAAATGATGGAGGGAGTAATGGAAAGCGATTAAGTACGCTCCCTGATTTGATGACGGCGGATTATACCACAAACTCTTTTGATGATTATGCACATTTTGAAGAAGAAAAAATTAATTTGTTAGATGACTTTGCCAATGCGATTGGTACAGGTAAGCTGTGGCTTGGTTCTTCTTTCAAGTTTACTTCAGAACAAACCTTTAATTTTTCTTTTCCTAATCTAATATTATCCGAGAAAATAGGCTTGAAAACTCAACTTGCAGGTCGAGCTATTGGTGGTGGCCTTCATTCATTTAGAGTTTCTGCTAATAATGTACAAATTTTTGAAGAAGCGATGGGAAGTGTTTCTGGAGGGATAGAATCAGGATATGCCAATATTAGGTCGCGCTCGTTGGATTTTGATCCAAGTAATGAAAATATAAATTTGACTTATGAATATCAAAAACCCAATTCGACCGCGGAAGGTTGGTTAGATTATATTACGTTAAATTGTCGTCGTGCCTTACAATACACGGGTGAACCTATGGTTTTTAGTGATCATCGATCCTTAGGGTTTCAAGCCACTGAATATACCTTAGGTGCTGCGAACAATAATTTAACCCTTTGGGATATTACGGATTTAACCAATGTTGGCAATCAAACATTTAATCTTAGTGGAAGTCAAATCACGTTTAAAGCGAATTCAAATACACTTCGAAAATTTCTTATTTTTGATCCTTCTAGTAGTTCTCTTTTAAGTGCCACTGCTGTCGGACAAATCAACAACCAAGACCTACATGATTTAGCTACGCCCAACATGTTGATTATATATCATTCTTCATTAAGTAGTGCTGCTCAACGTTTGGCAGATCACCGTAGAAACTTTAGCAATTTAACTGTAGAGGCGATTCCTATTGATTTGATTTATAATGAATTTTCTTCAGGTAATGCAGATATTACAGCTATCCGAGATTTTGTCAAATATTTATATGATCAACCCAATGGTTTAAACTTGAAGTATCTTTTACTTTTTGGTGATGCTTCTTTTGATTATAAAAACATTAAGGAGTTTGACAATAACTACAATCTTATTCCTACTTTCGAAACAGCCACTTCAAATCATAGTATTGATGGATTTCCAACTGATGATTATTATGGTTTGCTAGATGCAAATGAAGGAAGTATTAGTTCTGGATCTTTAGATGTTGGTATTGGACGAATTCCTGCACGAACAGCTACTGAAGCGGATTTAGTAGTAGATAAAATTATCCGATATGATACTAATCCTGCGATGTATGGGGATTGGAAAAATCGATTACTTTTTAATGCGGATGACGAAGACAGTAATCTTCACCTCAATCAAACGAACGGGCTAGCTGATGATACGGCCAATGGGTATCAAATTTTTAATGTATTAAAAAATTATTTTGATTCCTATCAACAAGTAAGTACACCTGGAGGAAATCGTTATCCTGACGCAAGTGATGCGATTGACAAAGCTATTTTCAAAGGCACAATGGTGGTTAACTATTTAGGGCACGGAGGTAGTAATGGGTGGGCTCAAGAACGGGTATTAACCAATGATATGATTGATAGTTGGGACAATATTAATTCTCTACCGCTGTTTATTACCGCCACTTGTACTTTCGGGCCATATGATGAACCAACCATCACTAGTTCGGGCGAACGATTAGTATTAAAACCAGATGGTGGAGCTATTGCTCTTTTCACTACCGTTCGTGCGGTATATGCTTCCTCAAATGAAGATTTAGCTCGTGCCGTTTTCGATAATATTTTTGAGCCTATTGAAGGAGAAACAGCAACAATTGGAGAGATTTTACGTGTCTCTAAAAACTCTCCCTCCTCGGGCCAAATATTAAATACACGAAAATTTACCTTAATGGGTGATCCTGCATTAAAACTTTCGCATCCGAAGTATAATGTACAAACTACAAAAATCAATAATGTTGCTATTACCACAGCAGATACTATTCAAGCTTTAGAAGAAGTAACTATTGAAGGTCAAATCAATAATCCTGATGGCACCTTACTTTCTGACTTTAATGGTATTTTGAATACGACCATTTACGATAAGCAACAAAGTGTACTTACTTTAGGTAATGACCCCGGAATTTCTGGAAGTTTTCCTACTTCATTTAATGTACAAAAGAATGTGATCTTTAAAGGACAGGCAAGTGTAGAAAATGGCACATTCAAATTTTCCTTTATCATGCCTAGTGATATTGATTTCAATTATGGGAATGGTAAAATTAGTTATTATGCTGATGATGGAAATTCGAGAGATGCCAACGGCTATTATGATGGGATTATTGTTGGTGGTGCGGATACGACAGGTTTTGTAGATGACAGTCCTCCTATAGTAGAAGTATTTTTAAATGATGAAAATTTTGCTTTTGGTGGAATTACTGATGAAACACCAAGTTTATTTGTCAAATTATCTGATGATAAAGGAATTAATACGGCAGGAGCTGGAATTGGCCATGATATTACGGCGATTATAGATGAGAAAAGTCAGAACACGATTATTTTGAATGATTTTTATGAATCCGAATTGAATAATTCAAAGCGGGGAACCATATTATATCCATTAGCTAGTTTAGAAGAAGGTCGTCATTCTGTACGAGTAAAAGCTTGGGACATTGCCAACAATTCTGGAGAAGATTATACTGAATTTATTGTTTCTTCTTCCGCAGAAATTGCATTGGAACAAGTCTTAAATTATCCTAATCCTTTTACCACAAGTACCAATTTTCAATTTGAGCATAATTATCCAGGTCAACAAATAAGTGTCCGTGTACAGATTTTTACCGTAGGCGGTCATTTAGTAAAAACCATTCATGAAGAAGTGTTCTCACAAGGCTATCGAGTAGATGATATTGAGTGGGATGGGACAGATGATTATGGTGATCGAATTGGTAAAGGTGTTTATGTGTATAAAGTCACTATTGGAGCAGTATCAGATCAAACGATTCGCACTTCGAATAGTAAATTTGAGAAGTTGGTTATCTTAAGATAAGATGACAACCATTGATTTGACACTATAATGCTTAAAATCGATTAAGATTGGTGCAATATTTGCTAAGAAGTAGTCGGAAGTTGGTTTTAGATATGTGATTTATTGAATAAAAAAAAGAAATCCATGCATCCTTCTTACACAGAATATCTACTTAATAAGAGATTGTTCTAATAATAAACTACCGTTTTAGAGTTATTATTCAATATTTGTTCTTAAATTTGTAACCCTTATAATCTAATCTCCGTAAGATTATATAGTTTTCAAATAATTTTTTCAAAGAAACCCTATGTTCATTTCAATGCCTATGATTAAAATTTACCTTTCTTTTTAATAATTTTTATTTTTTGACATATTAATACTTTGCTTTAGGAAAGCACATAATGAAGCTGTTTACATAAGATTTTTCTTGATGGAGGACAAGCTTGTATTTAATATAAATTAAACAACATGAAAGGTTCAATTTTAAAATTAATGATGATTTTGGGGATTTGCTCTTTGGCGATGAGTTCAACTTACGCCCAAGGTGTTAATTTTCAATGTGAAGATGGGTTTAATCCTATTACAGGAGAACGTTGTGTAAATACAATTATTACTGCAGTTCCCTTTTTAAGAATCGTTCCAGATGCTCGATCAGGAGGTATGGGAGATGTAGGAATTGCAATCTCTGCCGACCCTAATGCTATGCATTTTAATGCGTCTAAATTAGCGATGGTGAAAAAAGATTTTGGTATTTCAGCAACTTATACTCCTTGGTTAAGAGCCTTAGGATTGCAAGATGTTTATTTAGCTTATTTATCAGCGTACAAACAGATTGATAAATTACAAACTGTAGGAATTGGTCTTCGTTACTTTTCTTTAGGTACGATACAATTTACAGATGAAAATGGAACACCATTGAATTCCGATCGTCCTAATGAGTTTGAGATTAAAGCGGCCTATGCTCGAAAATTGAGCAAGTATTTTTCTGCTGGTTTAGGTCTTAAATTTGTGTATTCTAAATTAGCATCCAACCAAACCGTAAATGGCAATGAAATTACTCCAGGTACTTCAGTAGCAGGAGATATTTCTTTTACATTTGATAAGCCAATTAAACTAGGTGGTAAAAAAGCAAATTATACCTTAGGTGTGGTTTTCTCAAATGTTGGAACAAAGATTTCTTATACAAATTCTGTAAATAAAGATTTCATTCCTACCAACTTAGGTATTGGTCAAGCATTAGAATTTAATTTTGATGACTTCAACTCATTAACCTTAGCCGTAGATATCAATAAATTATTAGTACCAACTCCTGATGAAGATTTAGTAGATGATAATGCAGATGATGTGCCTGATTACAAACAAGTATCTATTGTATCTGGTATTTTCAAATCATTTGGTGATGCACCTGGTGGATTTTCAGAAGAGATGAATGAATTAATGTATTCTATTGGATTAGAGTATTGGTATGACAAACAATTTGCGGTACGTATTGGGCATTACAACGAACACAAGACAAAAGGTAATAGAAAATTCTTTACCGTAGGATTAGGATTAAAGTATAGTATTTTTGGATTGAACTTCTCTTATTTAGTTCCAACTTCAAGTCAACGAAATCCATTAGATAATACCTTACGATTCTCTCTATTATTTGATTTTGGAGCATTCCAAGGAGATGAAAGTCCTGATGATTTATAATATAAAATTAATGAAGAAGTTATTCAAATAACTTTCTTTAGGAGATATAAAAAATGTCCTGCTTGTTATAAGCAGGACATTTTTTTATGAAGTTCTCTAAACTTGATTATTTTTGTAAAAAATATTGAACATGCATAATGTTTCTTCTGAAAAAACAGTATTCTATAAAATCTTTCTTCCTGTAATTTGGATTGTCTTTTTTGGCACCTTATTCGTGTACATCCTTTTATCGGATGAGGTAGCTGAGCGCTTAGCTGCAGGTGGTGGTGTATATCGACTTCGAATAAGTTTTTTATTCTTTTACTTTACTGGGATTGCTATGTTTCTCGTCTTTTTCATGAATTTAAAACGCGTGGAAATGGATGCTGACTTTGTCTATGTTACCAACTATTTTAAGATTTATAAATACCCTTACCATAATGTAGAAAAAATTCAGCGGGGTCGATTTTTATTTTTTCGACCAACCGCTGTATATTTTAAAAAGTCAGGCTCTTTTGGTAAGAAAGTGCGTTTTCTAGCCAGTCGTCAATTTGACGAATTCGTAGAAAAGCATAGTGAAGTAAAAGCCTTAGTGGAATATTAATTTTATTCCTCTTCTTCTTTTTCTTTATTTCCAGAAACTGAAGCAGGCTCAGATGTAGGCTTAATGTCTTCCATAATGCCTTCATCTTTTCCTTTTTCTTCCACTTTATCTTCCTTTGTCTCTGGAGGAGCTTCACTTTTATTCATTTCTTCTTCAACAAGCATAGCAATAGCAGGCGCTTCAGGTGTTTTTTTCGTCTTTCTTTCTTCTCTTTCCTTTTGTTTTGCTGCTTTTTCTTCTTCTTTTTTGCGAAGCTTTTCCATTTGTGCCGTAAGCTGATCTCTTGTTTCATTCATATCTTTGAGTTTCAATGATTTTGAATGAATTCGATCTTTGACCATTTTCATTTTGGCTTCACGCAATTGAGATTCGAGTTGACCAGAATCGGAAGATTTAATTCTCTTTTCTTGAAAATTTAATTCCTCTTGGTCTCTATTGATAGATTCCTCCATTTTCTTAAGGGCTTTTAACAGTCCTTGGAATCTTCGGTCTAAGCGTTGGAGCGGCGTATTGCCAGAAGCCATAGCCTCCGGTCCAAATTTTTGGAGTTTAACGACTTTAAATGCTTCGTCAATTTTATCCCACATTTTGGAACGCATGTCCCTTACTAATTTTTCATTTCTAAATTTCTGTTGAATCGTTTTCAATTCTTCAAAAATCATTTGGAGATTTCCTCCATCTTTTAATCGTTTATTCACATCAGCAATTTGCGCATCATAACGATCATAAACTTCTTGAGATTGTTTTACAAAAACTTCATTGAGTTTGCTATTGAGCTCTTTCATCTTTGCAAACAACATATTCGTTTTCTCTTTCAATGTATCTGCATGATTTCTTGACAAATTACGTTCGCGTAATTGTCCTCTAACTTTATCCCAAAAGCCTTTAAGATTTTCCCATAACCCAGAGTCATAGGTTTCTAGTGCACCTATTTTAGATTCTAGGTCTTCCAGTTCATCTCGATAAGATTGGTACAATTTAGAAGAGAGCACAACAAATTGCCATTCGCTTTGTGCTCGATTGATGAGATCCATGTTTTCTACCTTTACTGTTTCTGGTAGAATACTTTCAGCAAGAGAAAGTGCCATTTCATGATGTACAAAGCCTTCTGTAGGGAAAGCTGTTTCTTTTCCTTCTCTCCATTCATAAAGCAAAATGCGTTGTAAATTCTCATTGGCTTGCTCATCGTGGAAAGTATACACATCTACTTTATTATCTTCGGATCGGAGTTGAATAGCAATTAAAATTCGCTTATCATTTTCGTCATTTCCCCAGAGTACAATTTTAGTCTTCATAGTTACAAGTATATTTAAGTTTCAAAATTCTTATTCGTATCAAAAATTGGTGTTCATCTTAACATGTATAAAAGGTTAACGGTCAAATTCCGTTTTAGTTGGGTCTTCTTCATCTAAAATAAAAATAAATACGTTTTTTCCCAAAGTAATGGTTAATTGTCTGTATAAAACCTTGTTTTCCAGCACATGAGGTTTTATTATAATTAACTCGTAAGCCAACCTTTTTCATTGAGGTATTCTGCGACTTGAACCGCATTCGTAGCCGCTCCTTTACGTAAATTGTCAGAAACCACAAACATATTCAACGCGTTATCTTCTGATTCATCTCTTCGTAATCGCCCTACAAAAACCTCATCTTTATCATGCGCATATCTCGGCATCGGATAAGCATTATTTGCAGGATCGTCTTGCACCACAACTCCAGAAGTAGCTTCTAAGGTAGCTCTTAATTCTTGTAAATCAAATGGGGTTTTAAATCGAATATTTACACTTTCTGAATGTCCTCCTTGAACAGGAACACGCACTGCGGTAGCGGTAATTCTAAGTCCATCATCACCCAATATTTTTC
The DNA here is from genome assembly GCA_020629935.1 of Saprospiraceae bacterium. Lineage (GTDB taxonomy): Bacteria > Bacteroidota > Bacteroidia > Chitinophagales > Saprospiraceae > JAHDCJ01. The sequence continues at coordinate 10,722 of JAHDCJ010000078.1, forward strand.
GAGTTTCATGCACTAATTTCATTTCTTCTTTAGTATAACCATTGTCTAAAAAGATATCACAATGTGGTAAACAATTGGCAAAAATTGGATGTGGATAAGCACTTTCTTCCGCAGAAGGAACAATGCCTGACTTCTCCAATTCATACTGCTTAACCGCCTTTGCTCCCGTTCCAGTAACCGATTGATAAGTAGAAATGACCAATCGATCAATTCCATACTTTTCATGCAATGGTTTTAATGCTACGACTAATTGAATCGTAGAACAATTGGGATTAGCAATAATTTTATCTTCTTGAGTTAAAGCAGAAGCATTGACTTCTGGTACAATCAACTTTTTAGTAGGATCCATCCTCCAAGCAGAAGAATTATCAACTACCGTAGTACCTACTTCCGCAAATTTTGGTGCCCATGCTAATGACACACTTCCTCCAGCAGAGAAAATAGCAATATCAGGTTTTCTAGATACGGCTTCCTCCATACTAATGATGGTATGTTTTTCCCCACAAAAATCAACTGTTTTCCCTACAGATCGTGCAGAAGCAACAGGTAAAAACTCAGTTATTGGGAATTTTCTTTCTTCTAAAACTTTACGCATTACCTGACCTACAAGCCCTGTAACACCAACTACAGCTAATTTCATTATTCATAATTTTAAGTCTGCAATTTATATACCTTTCGGCAACTAGTCAAGCCCAAATAAAAATTATCAAAATTTAACAAGAAATTTAACTTAATCTTATGAAGGATTCTTATTTTAGTAGGATGAAAAAGTATTTAATCCTTTTAGCAGCGCTAACATTAACCTTTTTGGCCAATGCTCAATTTACGGACAACTTCAACGATGGTGATTTTACCACCAATCCTACTTGGCTTGGAAATTCAAGTATTTATGTAGTTAATGCAAGTAATGAATTACAACAAGTCGATGTAACAGGAGGAACTTCTTCCCTTTATACCGCAGTAAGTATTGCAGACAGCACGGTTTGGGAGTTTTATGTTCGCCAAGAATTTTCGCCTTCTGCAAGTAATTATGCCCGAATTTATCTTAGTTCCGATCAAACAGACCTCAATGGAAGTTTAAATGGATACTATCTAAAAATTGGGGGGGAAACAGGTGCTAATGATGCCATTGAATTATTTCGTCAAGATGGTGCTTCCTCCACTGCCTTATTGCGGGCTACAGATGGAGCAGTAGCAACGGACCCTGCAATGGCTAGAGTACGTGTGATACGTAACGATGCGGGTGTATGGAACTTATGGGTCGATTATAGTGGTGGAACAGCCTATGTTTTAGAAGGAACCGTAACAGACAACACCTATAATACAGGGAGTTATATCGGCGTGGCAGGAATCTATACTTCAACAAGAGCAGATAAATTCTTTTATGATGATTTCTCTGTTTCTCCAATTTTTGTAGATAATAATCCTCCAGAATTAGTGAGCGCAACTGCGATTTCTGCTACTGAGGTTGATCTTGTATTTAATGAAGCTTTAGATTTAACTTCAGCACAAACGATAGGCAATTATAGTTTTACGGGAGGCATAAATACGACGACCGCAGTCCTTGATGGCGTTGATCCTACACTTGTACATCTCACGCTTAATCCTGCCATGACTAATGGACAAAACTATACCGTATCTGTAATCAATGTAAGTGATGTGAATAGCAATGCCATACCTTCTGGCACACCAGAAACTGCCTTATTTAATTATTTTATGGCTGCTACTGCGGGGCCTTTAGATATATTGATTAATGAAATCATGCCTGACCCTAATCCTCCAATTGGTTTGCCTGATGCAGAATTTGTCGAGCTTTATAATAATAGTGCCAATGCTATTGATTTAGACAATTACGTTTTAGAACGTGTTAATTTAGAATCGGGCACCGTAAATTCCAAAACGTTACCTTCTGTAATTATGGCTCCTGGCGATTATGTCATTGTATGTCGAGATAGTGAAGCTTCTTTATTCACTCCGTATGCTCCTGCTTCTCATATTATTGGACTTTCAGGTTTTTCAAGTTTTCTTCCAAATTCAGACACCACCCAATTGAGTCTATATGATGATATGTCTAACGTAATTCATCAAATGATTTATTATACTGATCTTTATTTGGGAAATGCTACAGACGGTTTAAGCTTAGAATTAGTCAACCCTAATGCCGCTTGTCTTGGATCAGCCAATTGGCAACCCTCTGGAGATGTTGCTGGAGGAACTCCTGGTACAGTGAATAATACGCTTGATTTAACTTTTGGATTAAATGCGCCTACATTAGTTTCTGCAACTCCTGGGTCAAATACCATTTTATTAGTCTTTGATAAAGATTTAGATGAAGCTTCTGCCGAAGATATTTTGAACTATTCACTCTTCGATGGCACAAATAATTTCACTCCAATTTCTGCTATTTATTCTTCCAATGATTTGTCCGTTCTACTAACTTTTGGTGCGCCTTTCACTAATGCCACCTCCTACACCATTTCGGTTAATAATGGTCTTACCGATTGTTTAGGAAATGCAATTGGTAGTCCAAATTCAGATACCTTTACTTATTACATTCCTACAGCTGCGGCTCCTTTTGATGTACTAATCAATGAAATAATGCCTGACCCTAGTCCCTCACTAGGATCACCAGAAACAGAATATATTGAGTTATTTAATCGAACAGGCAATGCAATTATTTTAGACAACTTTGTCATTGAACGAGAAAATTTAAATTCTGGGACGATGGCTTCTTCTACATTACCGAACTATTTGCTCCCGCCAAATGGTTATTTGATATTATGTAAAGATTCAGATATTGCCCTATTTAATCCATCAATAAATGTTTTAGGACTTAGTAGTTTTAGTAATTTTTTACCTAATACTGATGAGAGTAAACTTTCCTTAAGTAATGATTCAGGAACCCTCATTCATAGTGTTACTTATTCTGGAGATTCCTATAATGGTCTATCCACCGACGGTCTTAGTTTAGAATTAGTCAACCCAGCCGCTTATTGTATTGGTTCATCCAATTGGCTTCCATCAACTGACCTGAATGGAGGAACTGCGGGTTTAGTTAATTCTGTATTAGATTTAACTTTTGGTTTAGAAGCACCTACCTTGACCGAAGCTTCCCCAACTTCTAATAATAGCATTGTACTTAGTTTTGATAAGACCTTAGATCCTACTAGCATTATTCCTTCTAACTTTGAGTTAACAGATGGGACCAATACCTTTACACCAACTACTGCGATTTATGATGATTTAACCCAAACGGTTACGCTCACCTTTGCTAATACTTTTGGTGATGGTTTAAATTATACCATCACGGCATTGGCTGGAGTTACCGATTGTTTAGGCACCACAATAGGTAGTCCAAATTCGGATACCTTTACTTATTACATTCCTCAAGCAGCAGTAGCTTACGATATTTTAATCAATGAAATATATGCCGACCTTTCTCCTCCTAAGGGTTTACCTAATGCACAATATGTAGAACTTTTTAACCGAAGTAATAAAGCCATTGATCTTGGTGGATTTACGTTTACAGACGGAAGTAATGCAAGTCCTCAAGTCTTGCCTACTTATATTTTCCCACCCAATAGTTATGTACTTTTAATTGATGATAGTGATGTGGATAGTTTTGCGGTGGCACGGGTAGAAGTTGGTTCTCTTCCTTCATTAAATATTTCAGGAGATAGCTTAACTTTACTCAACTTGGCTGGAGATATTATTGACATTGTAAACTATGATGACAGTTGGTATCAAGATCCTGATTGCGAAGATGGAGGTTGTAGTTTAGAACGAATCAATCCTACCCTTGTTTGTGAACAAGCAAGCAATTGGCGCGCTTCTATGGCAACTATTGGAGGTACTCCTGGCATACAAAACTCGGTGTTCGACGCCACGCCAGATACGCAAGCACCAGAAGTTCTTGGAGCAGAAGCATTATCAGATCAAACGCTAACCGTAACATATAATGAAATCGTAGACCCTTCCTCTGCTGTCATTGTAGGAAATTATTCTGTAGCTGGAATTGGTAATCCTAGTTCCATTACCATGATTGATGGTAATACCGTGCTTTTGGATTTTGGCAGCAGCGTTTTTAATGATATGGTGACTTACACCGTAACAGTAAATAATGTAGCTGATTGTTCTGCAGGTAATATCATTGCTGCGAATAATACTGCCACCTTTGTTTATTTCCTAACTGTTCCAGCCGTAGCCTATGACATTTTAATCAATGAAATATATGCCGATCTTTCTCCTTCTAAAGGTTTACCTGATGCACAATATGTAGAACTTTTTAACCGAAGCAATAAAGCCATTGATCTTGGTGGATTTACGTTTACAGATGGAAGCACTGCAAGCCCTCAAGTCTTACCTACTTTCATCATGGCTCCCAACAGTTATGTCCTTTTAATTGACGATAGTGATGTGGATAGTTTTGCGGTGGCACGGGTAGAAGTTGGTTCTCTTCCTTCATTAAACATTTCAGGAGATAGCTTAACTTTACTCAACTTAGCTGGAGATATTATTGATATTGTAAACTATGATGACAGTTGGTATCAAGATCCCAATTGTGAAGATGGAGGATGTAGTTTAGAACGTATCAACCCTACACTTCTTTGCGAGCAAGAGAGCAATTGGCGAGCTTCATTAGCCACAATTGGAGGAAGCCCAGGTCTACAAAATACCGTTTATGATCCTACACCAGATACGCAAGCACCAGAAGTAGTTAGTGCGCAATCTTTATCTGACCAAGAAGTTCTTATATATTTTAGTGAATACCTAGATCCTAGCACCGCATTGGCAACAGGCAATTATAATATTGCAGGTATTGGTGCACCCACTAGTGCAACTTTAATTGATGGGACCAACGTACTTCTTGATTTTGGAACAAGTGTGTTTAGTGATATGGTAAGTTATACGGTTACGGTAAATAATGTAGAGGATTGTTCTGGTGGAAATGCTATAGGGGCGAATAATACCGCAACCTTTATTTATTTCTTGACATTTCCCGCAGGCCCGTATGATCTTTTAATCAATGAAATATACGCCGATCCGAATCCATCTTTAGGATTACCTGAGATTGAATTTCTTGAATTATATAATCGCAGTGAAAATGCCATTAATTTATCTGGATATACCATTTCTGATCCGAGTAAAACAATTACACTTCCTTATTACGTGTTGGCTTCTGGAGAATATGTCATTATTTACGAAACGGATGGATCAGATGATTATGCAGCCTATGGAGATATTTTAGAGCTTCCCGACTTCCCTAGTTTAGGAAATGAATTTGATCAAATAGAATTAGCAGATGCATTTGGGAATACTGTCCATGCAGTAAATTATACTATGGATTGGTATCAAAATACACAAAGAGACGATGGAGGTTATACCCTAGAATTAATCAACCCCAACAACCCTTGTGAAGGTGCAGATAATTGGCGAGCAAGTGATGCCATCATTGGTGGAACACCTGGCATGCAAAATTCTATATTTGAAAATGACGCAGATGTCATTGTTCCAGATTTAATAAAAGCGTTTCCTGTTTCTGCAACAGAAGTACGTTTATTCTTTTCTGAAAGTTTAGATCGTAGTTTAACCAATAATTTAAGCCATTATGATATTCAAGGAATAGGAATGCCTATATCCGCTGTTGGAGAAAGTCCTTTTTATAATACCGTGATATTGACATTACCTAACGCATTAACTGTAGGACAAGAATACACAGTAACAGTAAGTATGCTCAATGATTGTGTAGGTAACCCCATTGGATTAATGAATACTGCGCGCTTTGGTTTAGCGGAAGAAGTAGCACCTGGAGATATCATTATCAATGAAGTTTTATTTAATCCAGTAACTGGAGGAACCGATTTTGTAGAGCTATACAATCACTCAAATAAAATTATTAACATCAATGATCTTATTTTAGCAAATAGAGATGATAATGGAGAGATAGGAAGTACAGACCCAATAGAAATTGATTGCTTAATTTTTCCAGGCGAATATATTGCCTTAACAGAAAACCCTATCCAAGTTAGAAGCCAATATCTAAGTCCAAATCCACAAGGAATTATTGAAGCGGGTCTTCCTACTTATGATGACAAAGAAGGTGATGTGGTACTTCTTCATCCCGAACTTATTTCTAGCGAAATCATTGATGAGTTTCATTATACTTCAGATTATCATATTGAAATTTTAGACGATCAAAATGGGGTATCCCTAGAACGTATTCGATTTGATGGGGATAGCCAAGATCAAAACAATTGGCATTCTGCAGCGAAGTCTGTTGGGTATGCCACACCAGCTTATCAAAATTCTCAATTCTTTCAAGGAAGTACAGTTGTAGAAGATCAATTTACTTTAGCAGATGATAATTTTTCTCCCGATGAAGATGGATATGAAGATTTCCTAATCTTGAACTATGCGCTTAACGAACCTGGTTTAGTTGCTAATATAACGGTATTTGATGCTAGGGGCCGAGAGATACAAAAACTTGCAGAAAATGAAATTCTTGCTCAGTCAGGCGTGTTTCAATGGGATGGAATCACTTCCGAACAAACCAAAGCTAGAATTGGAGTATATATCTTATATATAGAAGTATTTGACCTGAACGGTAAAGTATCTCGATTTAAAAAGAAATTTGTTGTGGCAAGTAGGCTTTAACCTTCAAAAAATAATTAACACCTAAAAAACCCTGTATCCCTTTATAATACGGGGTTTTGTTTTGTCAGGAGCATGTCATTTCCATATTAGTTTTGAGGAAAGATATTGTTTTTTCCCACTTATATATTTTTTATATTGTTACAAACATAAAGCGTTAAAAGCCTGCAAACATTGACTTAGAAAAACTCACACAACTTTTAAGCCGTCACAAAAGAGCATTTGAGTTCAAACCACCTTTCTAGTTTTGCTGCAAATTGTAGGTACTATTCAAGCAATAGTAAAACAACACGCTTTATGAAATCAAATTTACTAACCAGTTTAACATATCAATTTTTCGGGATAGTCCTAGTACTATGCTTGAATGCTGATATTTTTGCTCAAACCTCCATCAACGGAGTCTCTGAGTTTACTGGTTCTTTGTTTTCTACAAGCGATAATAAATCTTCCTCCATTTCATCTATAGAAAAGGCGAAATTTTTAGAAGATGCCACTCGAATTGTACTTAGAAATCAACAAGATGACAATACCTTAGCCCATCTTCCTATACAAGTAGATCAGGCAGCAGTTGAACAAACGTATGCTGTGCTAACTGCAATTTATCAAAGTGACGCAAAAAATACGGCCTCTTTATCTACCTTTCAAATTCATACGACACCAACAATTACCGTAGATGGATTTTTAGTTTTAGTAGATATAGAAACTCAAAACGGGAGGCAGTTGTCAAAAGGATTAGTTAAAGATACTGATCCCATTTTACAAAAAATGATTAAGGAAAATAATTTATCTATAGTGCCACAACGCACTTGGGATGAACAACATCATTTAGTATATATCAAGGCCGAAACGCCAATCAATATTAAAGCTATCGCTATACCATTTTCTACACTCGATGGAATTGCTTTATCTGAGTTACAAAAACCGACCAAAGACGGAGGTGATATTCAGATAAAAATTCAAGAAGATGGTTGGAATGTTAAATACTTCTACAAATTTCAAGATTGTGACCACGAATGCAAAAAAATGCATGTCTGGGAATATCATGTAGATCAATTATTTAATGTACAATTTATAAAATCGTACGGCGATCAAATTCCATCGAATACGTAAGGGTAAAACCTTACCTCAAATGTGGGTTTTCATAATGGGTTTATAGTTTGTTTTTTGTTTTTATAAAGTCTCTATATGGTAGGGACTTTTTTTTTATTTGTGCTTTTCCTTATTATTTCTTAAACTTGGACTTATGAAAGCACTTGATATCGGCGCATTACGAAAATCATATAAGGCAAAAACCTTAGACATTAAAGATGTCTTAGCCCATCCCATTGATCAATTTAAAGTTTGGTTCGAGGAAGCACTTGCCGTAGAAGATCGAGAAGCCAATGGAATGACACTTTCCACTGTAGATAAAGAGGGGCGACCTTCTTCACGGATTGTTTTGTTAAAAGGAATTACCAATCAGGGTTTTTTATTTTATACCAATTATCAAAGTCGAAAAGGGCAACAACTAATAAACAATCCAGTGGCAGCCATCGTTTTTTGGTGGCCCGCTTTAGAAAGGCAGGTACGTATCGAAGGGAAAGTGGTAAAGACGAGTGAAGAAACGTCTAATCAATATTTTCAAAGCCGCCCTAAAGGTAGTCAAATGGGTGCTTGGTCTTCTCCCCAAAGTCAAGTGATCAAAGATCGTAGTATCTTAACAGAAAAGATGGAAGAATTAGAATCCTTATATCAATCGAAAGAAAAACTACCTCGTCCTCCACATTGGGGAGGATTTTGTTTAATCCCTGATTATGTAGAATTTTGGCAAGGGCGACCTTCCAGACTACATGATCGTATTCGTTTTATTAAAAATCAGCAAAGTTGGCAAATTGATCGCCTTGCTCCCTAAAAATTACTCCATGGCTCCATTTATTCTTTTCGCTTCCTTTATCGGTCTATTCATTGGTATTTTCATACTTATTTTTCGTCTCGCAATCAAACAATTACTCAAGATCTTTGAACAATTTGATACTTTAGCACATCACTTTAATGGAACCGTTGAGCGACCAGAAAAAACTTGGTATGGATATAATGGTTATCCCAGATTAGTTGCAGAAGTGAATGGCGAACCACTGGAATGTTATATGTTTACTAGGGGAAGTGGTAAAAATAAAACAACTTATACGGCTTTCACCTTGGGTTGTACCAATCGATATAATTATTCATTACGTATTGCAAAAGAAGGCCTATTTTCGAAAATTGGCAAAGCTTTGGGGATGCAAGATATTGAAGTAAATGATCCCGTATTTGATCGATCTTTTGTCATAAAAAGTAATGATGATTTTTTCGCCAAAACCGTTTTAATGGATATCAAAGAATATTTTTCACAAACCAAAAAATTATTCCATGGATCTCTAGAACTCAGAGATGGTGAATTTAAATATCAAATGGCGAACTCTTTACTAAATGACAAATCAAGAAGTGATTTTGAACAGATCATTCATTTAGCAACTGCATTGTCGGAAGAAGTTAAAAAATTCTCTAATGCACAAAATCCGATTAAAGACTAAGGGCTCCAATTAAGCGCCGTAGGTCCGATCAAATCCTATAAGGCTAAGCAAGTGACTCGCTGCGGAAAACGGAGATCGTTTACCTTCCAAAACGGCTTTACGAAGCGTAGGTAACACTTCTTGAATTTTAGGATGATTATAAAATAAATCACCTAAACGTTGTTTAATCGTTTCCTCCATCCAATAGGTTGCTTGTTCGGCTCTTTTCGACTCAAAGGAAGCATTTATCTTCACCTGATTTTCAAACGATTGGATGGTATCCCAAACTGCCTCAAGTCCTTTTTCTGTTATCGCCGAACAGGTTTGTACCTTGGGTATCCAAGCATTGGCTTTGGGAGGAAATAAATGCAAAGCCGTTTTGTATGCACGTTGCGATTGAATGGCTTTTTCTTTATTGGCGCCATCTGCTTTATTTACTAAGATCAAATCGGCCATTTCTACAATGCCACGTTTGATACCTTGCAATTCATCTCCACTTCCTGGGAGAAGGAGGAGCAAGAAAAAATCAACCATGGAATGTACGGCAATTTCAGATTGTCCAACGCCAACGGTTTCAACAAAAATAATTTCATAGCCCGCGGCTTCGCAAAGAATAATGGTTTCTCTAGTTTTTCTTGCGACACCTCCGAGTGCTTCATTCGCTGGAGAAGGTCGAATAAAGGCATTAGGTATGGCAGATAATTTTTCCATTCTTGTTTTGTCTCCTAATATACTCCCTTTAGATATTTGGCTACTAGGGTCTACTGCCAGTACTGCAATTTTTTTATTTTTTTGAATTAATGCCATTCCAAAAGATTCAACAAAAGTGCTTTTTCCTACACCTGGAGAACCTGTAATTCCTATCCGAATAGATTTCCCCGAATGGGGCATACAAGCATTAATTATAGCTTCTGCTTTATCTTGGTCTTCCCTTTTTGTACTCTCAATAAGTGTAATAGCTTTCGCTAACCACATTCGATTACCAGCTAAAATATGTTTGACATAATCTTCGGCCGATGCGTTTTTTAAACGATGCGCCTTCATTTGATTTAAGGCATTAGGGTTCCATGAAGTAGGTTTTTCTACTCCCTTAACCACTTTGGGTTTGGTCTTTTTTTTATCTGGATTTTCTCTATCCAATAGATTTTATTTTTTCGAATAAAAATTAAATAACACCTAAATCCTTACCTACTTTAGTAAAGGCTGCAACTGCCCGATCAATATGTTCAAATTCATGACCTGCCGAAATTTGTACTCGAATTCTCGCTTGTTCTTTTGGTACCACAGGATAATAAAATCCAATCACATAAATTCCTTCTTCCAATAATTTAGCGGCAAACTCTTGAGACAAACGCGCATCGTACAACATAATTGGAACAATAGGATGTACCCCTGGTAAAATATCAAATCCAGCGGCTGTCATATTTGTTCGAAATCGTTGTGTATTTGATTCTAATTTATCTCGTAAAAAAGTACTTTCCTTTAATAGACTTAATACTTTTAACGAAGCGCCAACAATGGAAGGTGCTACGGTATTGGAAAATAAATAAGGTCGAGAACGTTGTCTTAATATATCTACAATTTCTTTTCTTGCTGCCGTAAATCCTCCAGAAGCTCCGCCTAGGGCCTTGCCAAAAGTGCCTGTGATGATATCCACTCTTCCCATAGCGTTGGCATGTTCAGCAGAACCCCTTCCTGTTTTTCCTACAAAGCCTGTGGCATGACAATCATCGACCATGACCATCGCATCATACTGATCAGCAAGATCACATATTTTATCAATTTGAGCAATGGTTCCATCCATAGAAAAGACCCCATCCGTGGCAATTAATCGTCTTCTTGCTCCTTGCGTTTCTTTTAGTTTTTGTTCTAAATCTTCCATGTCGTTGGTCTTATATCGATGACGTTGTGCTTTACACAATCGAATACCATCGATAATTGACGCATGGTTTAAGGTATCGGAGATAATGGCATCTTCCGCGGTCAATAAAGGTTCAAACAATCCACCATTAGCATCAAAAGCAGCAGCATAAAGGATGGCATCTTCCATGCCTACAAAATCGGCGATTTCTCGTTCAAGTGTTTTATGAATATCTTGAGTTCCACAAATAAATCGAACGGAAGACATGCCAAAACCATGAGTATCAATCGTCGCTTTTGCAGCCTTTATTACTTCTGGGTTTGAGGATAATCCTAAATAATTATTTGCACAAAAATTAAGTACTTCTATTCCTTGATTGGTGCTAATTTCGGCAGATTGAGGACTCGTAATCACTCGTTCTTCTTTATAGAGTCCCGCTTCTTTTATTTCATTAATTTCGTTGGCTAAAACAGGTCGAACAGATTTAAACATGTTGGTATTTTGGTTTTAAATGGTGAATCATATCTTTAGTCATGGAAGCTAAATCAAAAGTTGGTTTCCATCCCCAATCTTCACGAGCGGCAGAATCATCTATACTATTTGTCCATGAATCTGCAATCGCTTGTCTAAAATCGGGTTGATAATCAATTTCAAAGTTAGGAATATGTTTTTTAATTTCCGCGGCGAGTTCTTCAGGAGTAAAACTCATGCTTGTAAGATTATAACTATTTCGTATTTTAATTTTAGATGCTTCGGCATCCATAATGCCAAATGTAGCCCTTATTACATCTTCCATATAGATCATTGGCAATCGAGTATCTTTCTTTAAGAAAGAAGTATATTTTCCTTTTTTTAAGGCTTCGTGATATATTTCTACGGCATAATCTGTAGTTCCTCCACCTGGCATGGATTGATGACCAATGACTCCAGGATAGCGCAAAGAGCGAACATCTACTCCATATTTTTTATGATAATAATTGCACCATAATTCTCCAGCCGTTTTACTCATTCCATAAACCGTTTCGGGCAATAGCGGACAATCTTGGGGAGTATTTTCTCTAGGCGTAGTGTTTCCAAATACGGCAATGGTGCTAGGAAAAAACACCTTTTTGATATGATCTTCTCGCGCTACTTCCAATACACTTAACAGGCCATTTAAATTGACATTCCAAGTTTTAGAAGGATTCCATTCTCCATTGGCAGAAAGGATGGCAGCAAGATGATATATTTCGGTAATTTTATAATCTGCAATGGTTTCATGGAGACGATCTACATTCAAAATGTCTAGCATCTTAAAAGGTCCCGTTTCTATTTTAGGCTTTGTAATATCTGTGGCTAGCACATGATCTACGCCATATCTTTCACGGAGTTTATCTACTAGCACACTACCTAATTGGCCATTGGCTCCAAGAATTAAAATTCGATCTTTATGCATAAAATGGGTTTATATATCTATTTCAGAAGGGAATTCAAGAATCTTTCCAATGGCTTGTTCTTTCACGATTTGTACCTCTATTGTTTCTAGTATTTCTTCGGCATCCTTTGACATCAGACCTATGGTAATTTTGATGGAATTTCCGCTTGGTGTTTCTTCCACCATTCGATAACGATGTGCCATATATGCCTCTTTAACTAGCCCTATACAATTGCTTTCCATCACAAGCGCAAAAGCATCACTTGCTTCTTTAGGATTTTGAATAAAAACAGGGTAAACTTTTTTCATTGATTTTTCATAGAGCATGACTAAATAAAAATCGCTACATCCAGTAGGATCACCGTCATTATCAAACCAGGGAGGGACATTAGAACCAACCGCTTGACCAATTTGGTATTTCCTTCCATTCATAGTAAACTCTGTATCTTTAACGAAATCACTGGATTCATATACGGTTTGTTTATACACAAACTTCCCGTACACCCAAGCTTCCAAACCGTCTTTGATACGTACTTTATACCAATGATATGCAAAACATTTAGGATTTATTCCATTGTTGGGTGCTGTACTTAAAAGTGTTCTTTCCTCCGTAATATCAGTTACGGTATAGACTTCACCAGAGTTGGCTTTGTGTAAAATCTCTCCTTTAAGATTCGGTTCACTTCTTAATCGGACACTTGTGCCTAAAATAATGATTTCGGCACCTTTTTCAAATTTTCTTTCTGGGAATACTTCTTCTTTAGGTTCCTCAATAACGGCACTTATATTTTGGGTCTGGATACTATCTTTAGTATGGACATCTTCTTGCTCATTAGAAGAACTAGAATTACAAGCAGATCCTAATATTAACCCATAAAAACAGAGAAAGATTAAGCAAATTTTAGATCTCATTGGAAGTTTGTTTTTTGTGGCTTTTTTTACAATACCTAAAGTTAAATATTCAAGTATAATATTATAGTAATTTATGATTATTAATTTTCATTCATCACTTTGCCTTTCTGCTTCATTTTTTCAAAATCTTTTAACCCAAGAAATAAAAAAAGCGAAATGTCTAGAAAGACATCTCGCTTATCAACAAAACGGTTATTTTATTTTCATCAAAATGGTAAGTCATTCTAGTGAATTACTTACCTATTGCACAAAGACTTTAGCCGTTTCTTTTTGTCCTGATTTTGTGATAAATCGAACCACATAATATCCTGTTTTTACCGTAGACATGTCTACGGAACCATACACATTGGTCATTTTCATAATTTGCTTTCCAGCAAGGTCATAGAGTTCTAATGTTCCCGGTTCATCAACATTAAGTTCTAAGTCATTAACTACTGGGTTATTAAATTTTGCGACCCCATTTCCTTTGGTTACTAATTTAATTGTGGTAGGTGCAGAATATTCTATGCTACCATCAAAGTTTACATTTTTTAGTCGATAATAAATAGTCCCATTAAAATTTTGTAGATAAGTAAAATCATTAAACTGACGTACATTTATACTAGTGCTATTTTCTACCCCACCAATAGAGGTAATATTATGATAGCTCGTTCCAGTATAAGATCGTTCAATAACATATTCTTTGATATCGACTTCCATTGAAGTAATCCAAGTGATGGTTATGGCTGATGCGCCTTTTGTAGCCGATATGGATACCAAGTCAATGGTTTCTGCTTTGACTCCAAACCAAGAGATTGAAAATAGAGATAGAAAGAAAAGGAATAGATACGTTTTTTTGGTAAATGTACTCATTGATCATTCTTAATAGTGTTAAATAATTAATATGA
>JAHDCJ010000078.1:25077-26539 GCA_020629935.1 Saprospiraceae bacterium
CCTCCTTTCTGTTTTTATCCAAAAAAGTAATATGATTGGTAAAAAAATATCTACGATATTGAGCTTGCAAAATGGTACAAATATTTATTCATTATTGGACTTTAGTTTCCCCAATTGAATAAGAAATTTCAATTCAGGCAACAATCCACTTCGAAAACTTCGAAATTTACTGTCAAAAACGGGTTCTTCTGTAGGCGTTGGAACTTGACTAAAAGAGCAAGCAAGGCCCAAATCTTCAATATTAGCCGATTCCCAGAATCGATAATGACCATTCCATACTGGAACTAGGGATTGAGAATAGACCACTCCAAAGTTGATTTTTAATCTAGGTTTCAATTCTTTTTCGAATGCCAGTTTGGCTCGGATAGAAGGATTCCAAGGTTTTACACGTTCAAAGAACAATAAATACCCTGAATTTAAATTATTATTTCGAAGGGAACCAGAGGTACAACTACCATATTCAGAGTCATACATAGAAATACCAAACCCCAACTCAGAAGCGAAATAAAATCCATTATATATATGACGACTATATCGAGCATTAATCCAAGTTTGTACATTAATCCCACCTGAGGTTCCACTGCGAATACCTGGCAAAAGCGTAATAATTTCAGGATTAGCGATGCCTGCTCTGCTAGTGTATGGAGCCAAGGTTAACATGGTCTCCACACTCCAATGTTCTTTAAAATGATACCCGCCTAAAACGGTAATTTCGCCAACTATACTCGGCATTGCACCAATATTACCTTCTGGATCTAAAGAAGTATTTTTAAAGGTAATTCCTGGGCCAAAAGAGAAGCCTATATATGTTTGTGCATTGCTATTTTTCGTTAAAAAAAAACTAGTAAATACCCATATCAAAGCGACTCTAAATAATTTTTTGCTTTTTTTCATCCTCAAATGATATTACTTTTTAATTATCTTACGTCTCATTAATGAGACAAGTTAAACTTAACATTCACGTATTCTAATTCAAAAAAAATACCTTATGTCAAAATTTTTAAATTTACTTACTGATGTAATTTCAAAAGTACAACAAGATAACAAAAGCAATCCAAAAGAAGAGACTGCTCCAGAAACCCTTTTTGATCGTCTTCGCGATAAAGTCAAAGATGTAGCAGGTGATGTAAAAGATAAGCGAAAAGGTGGAAATTCTTTTTTTGAAATTATGCGAAATAAAGTCAACGAAACACAGAAAGAAAATAAAAATAGCAAAACAGAAAAAACCGCACAATCTGAAATTTTTGATCGTTTAAGAAATACCATTGATCAAATTGAAGACATGGATGGCGATGGCGACGTAGATATTCAAGATATCATGCTCCACCGACGTCAAAAAGCAGCAGAACGCAAACAAAACAAAGTAAAGGATGCTGTCAAGAATAAACAACAAAAAATTAAAGAGCAATATATAAAAGACCAAAAAACCGATAATAAAGGTGGTCATGGTGGAAAGAAAAGA
>JAHDCJ010000079.1:0-4286 GCA_020629935.1 Saprospiraceae bacterium
ATCAATTAAAGAATAAAAACGAACTTTTTATATAAAAAAATGTTGTGTTAGTACCGTTTATTTAGACTATATTTAAATAAAATTTGTACTTTTGTAGTCCGAAATATTCAGCGGTAAGATCATACGATAAATTATAACACAAACTTATGAAAAATCAGGAGTTTATATATCTTGACAATAACTCAACAACACCAGTAGATCCTAGGGTTGTAGATACTTTAGTTCCTTACTTTTACGAAAAGCCAGGAAATGCAGCAAGTAGAAATCACCCATTTGGTTGGGTTGCCGAAGAAGCGGTAGATTATGCCAGAGAACAAGTGGCTAATTTGATTGGAGCAGATCCAAGAGAAATTATCTTTACTTCAGGTGCTACAGAATCTGATAACCTGGCCATCAAAGGGGCTTTTGAAATGTATAAAAGAAAAGGAAACCACATTATCACACTAACTACAGAACATAAGGCTGTTTTAGACACTTGTCGGTATGTAGAAAAATTAGGTGGTGAAGTAACTTACCTTGATGTAGAAGAAGATGGATTAATTGACTTGGCTAAACTAGAAGCAGCCATTAAAGATAATACCATCATGATTTCTATCATGTATGCCAATAACGAAATTGGTGTGATTCAACCCATGAAAGAAATTAGTGCAATGTGTAAAAAACACGGCATTCTTTTCATGTCTGATGCTACACAAGCGGTAGGTAAAATTCCTATAGATGTAAATGACCTAGGTATTCACTTGATGGCTTTTACTTCTCATAAAATGTACGGACCAAAAGGAGTAGGCGCTTTGTATGTTAGAAGAAAAAGCCCTAGAGTTAAAGTTACTGCTCAAGTAGATGGCGGTGGACATGAAAGAGGAATGCGATCAGGTACTTTAAATGTTCCTGGTATTGTAGGCTTTGGTAAAGCCGCTGAACTTTGTCAACGCGAAATGGAAGCAGAAGCGAAACGATTAAGCGTTTTAAGAGATAAACTGGAAACAGAATTAATGAAAATGGAAGAGACGTATATCAATGGTAATACCGACCATCGAATGCCACACGTAACCAATATCTCTTTTAAACATGTAGAAGGCGAAGGTTTAATGATGACCTTTAACCAACAAGTTGGGGTGTCTTCTGGTTCTGCTTGTACTTCGGCTTCACTCGAACCTTCTTATGTGTTAAAAGCACTAGGTTTAGGTGACGACTTAGCACACTCTTCTATCCGATTTAGCTTAGGCCGATTTACAGAAGAAAAAGACATTGACCGCGCGATTGAATTGGTTTCTGCTGGTGTACAACACATGCGTGACCTTAGTCCAATCTGGGAAATGTATAAAGAAGGAATTGATTTAGATAGCGTAGAATGGCAAGAGCATTAATCAACTCCTTGAATTTATTTAAAATTGTTTGTATTTTAACATTAAGAAAAAATCTAAACCATGGCATATTCTGAAAAATTATTAGATCACTTCAAAAATCCTAAAAACGTAGGAACATTAGATAAAGGCAAAAAAAATGTAGGCACTGGCCTCGTTGGCGCGCCTGAATGTGGAGACGTAATGCGTTTGCAAATCGAAGTGGATGAAGATTCTAACGTAATTAAAGATGCAAAATTCAAAACCTTTGGTTGTGGTTCTGCCATCGCTTCTTCTTCTTTAGCTACGGAATGGCTTAAAGGAAAAACAATTGACGAAGCATTAGCTATTGATAATATGGCAATCGTTGAAGAATTAGCGCTTCCTCCTGTAAAAATTCACTGTTCTGTTTTAGCAGAAGACGCAATTAAAGGAGCAATCAAAGATTATCAAGAAAAAAATAACGAGAAATAATTTTCCCTTTTATAAAGGGTATTATTAAATCTAAAGGAATCATATTATGCTTTTTATTTCAGATAATGCAAGAGATAAAATCGCAGAACTAAAAAATGATGGAAATATCAATCCTGAGTTTTTTGTTCGAGTATCCGTAACTAGTGGCGGTTGTTCTGGTCTAAGTTATCAAATGGATTTTGATAACGAAGATCAACCCAATGATCAAGTGTTTGAAGACAATGGAATAAAATTAGTTACCGATCTAAAAAGTTTTTTATATCTCTGTAACACAACCCTCAATTTTTCAGGTGGACTAAATGGTAAAGGCTTCTATTTCGAAAATCCTAATGCGGCAAGAACTTGTGGCTGTGGAGATAGTTTTGCTGTTTAATTTGCCTCGAATTAATAAATAATATCTGGCCGTCCATATTTTGGATGGCCTTTTTTTATCTTTGCTAAGAATCAATAAAAAATAATGAATCAACAATCCAAAGGAAAACTCCTATTCTTGCTAGAATTCATGTGGTGGATATTTACCGCAATTATCGTTTTTGCCGTATTATATCCTATTCTTAGTGCCTTTGATCAATTCCCATTTCTTTGGCAAAATATTTTGTTTATCGTCGTATTCATTACCCTCACGAGATATATCTTTTTACTAAAACACACCTTCTTAGCTCCTTATAAAGTCATTAAAATTATCTTCTTTTTTGCTTCTATTCCTTTCGTGTTTTTTCTAGTTTCTCAACTTCATGGCTTTCAAGTTTTCTTAGATGAACAAGGACAAGAAGTACTTTTTGGCCAACCCCATGTATTAAATGCCATTGACCCCGATGACCAAATCAATTTAATGAGCTACATTCGAAAAGAAATGCTATTTTTCGGAGTAGGTAGTATTATTGTAGCCGTTCTTTGGCCATTCCGAATGCTCATTTCGGTTTGGAGAATGATGAATCGAGGTACGGTTTAATTCTAAAATTTTTATAAATCATGTCAGATAAAATTGATCAATTTAATGCCTATCGGCAAGAAATGAACGAGAAAATTCTTTCTCAAAATAATAAAGTGCTAAAGCGTTTCTTTAATTTAGATACCAATGCTTACGCAGATGCCGCCTTACCCAAAAAAACCAAAGAACTTCTCGGACTTGTCGCTTCTATGGTTTTGCGATGTGATGATTGTATCGCTTATCATTTAGGCACTTGTTACGAAGAAGGATTTACAAAAGATGAAGTTTTTGAAGTCTTTGCTATTGCCAATTTAGTCGGTGGTTCCATTTGCATTCCACATACTCGGAGAGCTGTTGAATATTGGGAAGCCTTAGAAGAAAAATCGGCGAATTCTTAATTAAGGACTACAAAAGAAATGAACATAGCTATTGACGTAGGAAACAGTAGAACTAAAATTGCACACTTCAAAGAAGGCAAATTGGTGCATCGTGATGTTATTAAAAAGTTAAAGTTAGATTATTTTCAATCGCTTTTTAAAAGCCACAAAATTGAACATGCAATCCTCTCTTCTGTCGCCGAAAGATCCGAAGAAGTCGAAGCGTTTTTAAGTCAACAATGCCATTTCATTGTGCTAGATCATGAGACACCACTTCCATATATCAATCAATATAAAAGCCCAGAAACATTAGGGAAAGACCGCATTGCCGCAGTAGCTGGTGCACACCATTTATACCCAGAGTCTAATTGTCTTGTAATCGATGTAGGTACTTGCATTACACTAGATTTTCTCAATAAAGAAGGAGTCTATTTTGGAGGTACAATTACCCCAGGAATCCGTTTGCGTTATCAAGCCATGCATCACTTTACCGCGCGACTACCTTTAGTCAAAAGGCAGCGTTTAGATAATTTTATTGGTTATAACACCGAAACTTGTATTCGGTCAGGCGCACAGGAAGGATCGATCATGGAAATTCAAGGATTTATTAGACGATATGAAGAAGTTTTTGGAGAAATAAACACAATAATGACTGGAGGAGATACAGAATATTTTGTTTCTCAGCTTAAAAGTCGGATATTTGCACATCCTAATTTGGTCTTAGAAGGATTAAATCAAATTTTAGCTTATAATGTCAACAAACCAATATAAAATTTTAGCAACCCTTTTCGGTATGCTTTTCGCCTTTTCTGCTTTTGCTCAACAGCCGCAGGACAACTCTCCATACTCTAGATATGGAATAGGAAATTTATTGCCGCAAACCTTTTCAGGACAAGCAGGCATGGGCGGTGTTTCTGCTACCTACTACAGTTTGTATAATCAAAATCCAGCGAACCCTGCTTCGTACGGTAGATTAAACTATACTTCTTTTGAAACAGGCGTTTTTCACAAATTTTCAAGCCTTTCTATTGGAAGCAATCAAGTAAAAACAAATACAGGAAACTTAACACACCTCGCATTAGGCGTTCCCATATTTAATCCACTTAACCGAATTACACTACAAAAAGACAAACCTTATGATTGGGGAATGAGCCTTGGCTT
>JAHDCJ010000079.1:4386-26490 GCA_020629935.1 Saprospiraceae bacterium
TTGACCGATTTAGAAGGAAATACAAGTCACGCTGGATTTACTTATAAATTTGGTGCTCAATACGAATACCGACTTAAAGGAGAAGGAGATGATGATCCAGAAAAAGAGGTGAAAGCTTATCAAAGAAAAGGAACACGCCTAATGATCGGAATCACTGGAAATGGTGGATATAAAGTCCGAACCAATTCAGAACGAAATTATCAACGCGGAGCAATTGGCTACGGATTAGATACGATCTTTTATTCTGAAAGTACCATCGGAAGCGCTAAACTTCCCGCAGAAGTAACCATAGGTATTGGATTAAAACAACATTTAAAATGGCAATTTAATACGGATGTGACCTTGAAAAATTGGAGCAGCTATACGCATCCTGACTTAGTAGAACCATTGGCCAATACCATCCGTTTTGCCGTAGGAGGAGAATATATCCCTTCTAACCGTTCGTACAACAAATACGCAAAAAGAATTCGTTACCGAGCAGGAATGTTTTATGGTCAAGATCCACGTGTGATCGGAGGAGAACAGCTAAATACTTTTGGTGGTTCTTTAGGTTTTGGATTCCCCATTCGCCTAGCTCGTGCAGGAATTTCCTTTGTCCACCTTAACTTAGAAGCAGGAAAAATCAACAATGCAAGCCTATTGTCGGATACCTATTTTAAAACAACCATCGCTTTTACACTTAACGACAATTCTTGGTTCTACAAGCGGAAATATAAATAATAAACAGGAACAGTTATTTATTATGGGCCATCCCCAAAAACGTTGTTTTTGGGGTCGGGCTGTACAAGACTACGCCTTCGCTTCGGTGCTGCGCACAGGCATTGACATGCCTTCTTTCCCATCCCTTGTCCAGGTTTTCAGTGGAAACATTCAAAGGATATCCATTTTATGAAAATTAAAGAGGGAGCCAAGCCATAAAAAATAGATACTCAAGAGATCAATAGCCTTAAAATGGAGATAGATTTAATGAATCAAATTAAAAAGAAAAATGCCATCTTAAGGATAAATTTTAATTTAATTCATTGATTACTAGATTGTTGATGAAATTTGGTATGGAATTTTACTTTTTTGGCATTAGCTTTGCATTTATATCGACAAATACACAAAAGAACGATTTTGAGTAGGAAGTTTTTCATAAAAACGAATGATTGATTTGAATAAGAAATAAAAGCATACGTTAAAATGAAAACATTTTTTAAAAAAAGGATCAAAATCCTTATTTTGTGTTTCCCCTAAATTTAATAAACCAATTTTGAAAATATCTCTTAAAAAGAACCACATTATGCGACATTTAATTCATCTAATCGTGGCTTTCATCTTTATCTCAGGTCCTTTGGCTTATGGTCAATGCGGTACCTTCGATGAGTCTGACCGAAAACAAGAAGGTTTGGAAGCACACAGTCTATATCGTGAATTGTACAAACAAAAAAACTACGATGAAGCTTTTCCTTATTGGAAAAAAGCATACGAAATTGCTCCGGCAGCAAATGGAAAAACAACTAAGCATTTTACGAATGGAGTCATGATGTATAACGCTTTCTATAGAAAAGAAACCGATGCAGCTAAAAAATCTGAATACGCAAATATTATCAATGATTTATATAGCCAGCATATAGAGTGTTATCCAAAGGATAAAAATAAATTGATTGGAAAACGAGCCGTAAATAATTACTATAAATTAGCAGATACAGATCGGAAAGTAATTTTTGATGATGCCAAAGCATGTCTTGATGCGCTAGGAAACGAAGCATCTATGGATATCTTATATCCTTTGGCTTGTTCTTCTGTTTCTCTTTTTACACAAGAAAAATTGACGGAAGACGAAGCAAGAGCCATGCATGCAAAAATCAACGAGATTGTTGATCATAATATTACCAATGCAGCGGATGATAAAACAAAAGGAAAATACGAAAAAACCAAAGCTCAAGTAAACACTCGATTTGATGCAATAGCTAGTGCTTTATTTGATTGTGATTACTTCCGACCTGCTTTAGTAGAAGAATATAACGCAGATCCAGATAATTACGAGCATATCAAAAAAGTTCGTCAAAAATTAGTGCAAAACGGTTGTGGAGAAGATGATCCTATTGCAAAAGAAATTGAAGGCAAAATGCGCGCAAACATTGCAGCAGAAAACGCAGCGAATGCAGATGCACGATGGGAATCACTTCCAAACGCAAATAAAGGAGCAAAATACCTAAAGGAAAAGAATTATCCTGAAGCAATCAAACATTATAATTTGGCCATTGATGAAGCAAGTGATCCAACCAAAAAAGGAGATTATCACTATGTATTGGCTCAGGTTTATTTCAACCAAAAGCAATTTTCTAAATCAAGAGAAAACGCTAGAAAAGCAGCTAAGTACAAGCCAAACTGGGGAAAACCTTATATCTTAATCGGTTCACTTTATGCCTCTTCTACTCGATCTTGTGGTGATGCATTCACAGGAAGAATGGTAGCGTTAGCAGCAATCGACAAATATTCTAAAGCTAAACAATTAGATCCTAGTGTAGCAAGTGATGCAGATTCTAAAATTGCTCGATTAGCTGGTAGTAAGCCAACAAGAGAACAAGTTTTTGAGCGTGGACTTAAAGACGGACAATCATACAAAATTGGATGTTGGATCCAAGAATCAGTAACCATCCGATCTACTAAAGGATACTAAGAAACTATAAATTCCATAACAATCATACCAAATGCTCATCCGAAAGGATGGGCATTTTTTGTTTAAAAAGGACGAATAATACAAGCATTTTACTTGTTTATGTAGGCAATATTAAATAAGTATTTTACTTTTACAAGGTATTAGAAAATCGAAAAAAAGCTATTTTGCCAGAAAAAATAAAAAAATAAAAGCCTGTAATCTAGCTTGTTATATAAATAATCGTTCGCTAATTTACTTTTTGGCAAACCTTTTGAATTATGATACATACAAACCAAACGTTAAAGATTATGAATGATGTATTAATTTGGACACTGGCCTGGATGATGGGAGGAACACCTAACGTTACAAACGCTCAAGGAGATTGCCAAGGATGGGGCGTAGGCCGAGACAGTATCGACGCGATTAAACACCACGTGATCTATCGCGATTACATGAGATCAGATGAATATGAAGATGCGTTTAAATATTGGGAGTATGTGTATGAAAACGCTCCTTCTGGTAGTGTACGTCACTTTATTGACGGCGCAAAAATCATGAAAGCCTTTTATGAAAAAGAAACGGAGGAAACACAAAAAGCAGCATACGGAAATAAACTGCTCGAAGTGTATGATCGTCGAATTCAATGTTTTGGAAAAGAAGGTTATGTCTTAGGAAAGAAAGGAATGGATATGTTTTATGTCTTAAAAAGTGATTATAGCGAAACGTATCAAGTCTTTAAAAAATCGATTGACTTAGAAGGCACAAATACAAATCCAAACCATATTTACCCATATGCTTTTATCGCTGTAGAATTATTCAAACAAGGTAAATTGGATAAGGAAGAAACTATGAATGTGTATCAATTGGTTAATGATTTGACGAGTGCAGAGCATGTGGAAAAAGCGGAAGAAAAAGATCAGGCGAATTTGCTAAAGGCAAGAGATAATAGTAATTCAAAATTTGATGAAGTCGCTAGTAAATTATTTGACTGTGCTTATTTCGTTGAAAAAGAACAGCCCAATCTTGAAGAAGCAATGAAAACTTCAGAAGGACGTATTGCGATGATCAAACGATTGAAAAAAGCGAAATGTGATGATACGGAACCCATGCTTAAAAATTTAATTGCATCAGAAAAAGGATATCGTGCAGATGTGATAGAAAGCAAAAAAACACCAGCAGATCATTTTTATAAAGCAATTCGATCAGGAGATTTTGTTGCGGCAAAAGATCACCACACTTCTTCTTTAGAAGATCCTAGAATTTCTTCTTCCGAAAAATTTAAAATGACGATGATGATGTCTAAACATTATTATCGAGATAAAAAAGATAAACCAACAGCTAGACGTTATGCGATTCAAGCCAGTAAGTTTAATCCCAATTCTGGAGAACCTTTCTTATTGATCGGAGATCTTTACGCATCCAGCGGATCGGATTGTGGAAAAGGTACTGGATGGGAAAGCCAACGCGTAGTTTGGGCAGCAATGGATAAATGGCAAAAATGTATCGATGTAGATCCTCAATCTGATTTTGCTGCAAAAGCCAAAAAGAAGATTAGAGAGTATACGAAATATATGCCAACGGTTGAACAAATACACACCCGAAGCTTAAAAGAAGGGGCTCCAATTACGATACCATGTTGGATACAAGAAAAAACAAGAATTAGAGCTTATAATCCATTTAAATAAAATGGAATTACAAATAATTACAAACAAAACCCCGATCAAATGGATTGGGGTTTTGTTTTTTAGTTCTCTTGCTTTATTTTTGGGTTCCTTAATAATAAAGAAAACCTAAGCCTGTGGGCAAAAACAAGTTGCGCAAATTTAGTGATCTGAATGAATTTCCCAATGTCTATCAGAATTTTAGCCAAAAAGACAAAGTGGTTTATGATTCTAATGGATCAGAAGTTAACCTAAAAGGTAAATGGAATACTGATCATTTTAAAAACGATCATCCCATTACGCTTGAATTAGCTTGTGGAGGCGGTGAATATACCGTAGGGCTAGCCCAAAGATATCCTAACCGTAATTTTATTGGAATAGACATCAAAGGTGCTCGAATATGGAAAGGAGCAAAACAATCTTTAGATGAAGGATTGACGAATGCCGCATTTCTACGAACTCGGATCGAACTTCTCCCCTATTTTTTCGAAGAAAAAGAAATCAACGAAATCTGGATCACTTTCCCTGATCCATTTATGAAAAAAGCTAATCGACGATTAACCGCAGGCGTGTTTTTATTGATGTATCAAAAATTAATGAAAACGGATGGTTTAATTCATCTAAAAACCGATTCCGCAGAATTGTATGAGTTTACCCAGCGAATGATGGTCGAGTATGATTGTAAAGTAGAATATCATCACGATGATATTTATAGTGGCGATCTCTATACTCCAGAACTCGAGATAAAAACCTACTATGAGAAAATGCATTTAGAGAAAGGAAAAAAAATCACCTATACTCGATTTCAATTACCCCAAACTCCTATTGTACCTAAAAGGCACAAACGATAACTAAATGATCGAAGAAACAAGGTATAGGATAGGGACTGAGGCAAGCATTAAAAAAGCAGCATTTATTTGTTGTTTATCCTTGTTGATTTTTTTAGTAAGCTCCAAGTTTTTATTAAGTGTATCTATGATTGTCCTGCTTTTGTTAGGCCTTCAAAATAAAAATGTGCTATCTCTTTTTTGGAAAAATAAAGCCTACGTTTCCATAAGTCTTATCTTTTTTATCATCCTTTTAAGTGGACTATATTCGTCAAATTTAAACTATTGGTTAGAACGCGTGCAAATCAAATTGCCCTTATTGGTTTTGCCTATAGCTTTTGCTGGTTTACCACATTTTAGTCTAAGGGAATTGTGTTTATTATTGTATGCATTTTTAGGAATTATTTTTCTATGTAGTCTGGGTGTGGGGATTAACTATTTCATGCACTATGAAGAAATTAATTTGGCCATTAAACAAAGCCAAGCGATGCCAACGCCAATCAATCACATTCGATTTAGCTTGTTAATGGCTTTGAGTATCATTTCAGGAGGTTACTTGATAAAGGAACGTTTTTATTTCAAAAAAGAATGGGAAAAAGGATTGATTATTGGATTAACATTATTCCTTTTATTCTTTATTCATGTGCTATCTGTTCGAAGTGGAATATTGTCTTTATATGGCGTTATTGGGGTGATGGCTATTCGATATCCATTTGTAACTGGAAGATGGAAATTGGGTTTGTTTCTCATGATTGGCGTCATTTCACTTCCAATTATTGCCTATAATTTGTTGCCTTCATTTAAAACTAAGGCGGAGCTTCTTGTTTGGAATTATAAAATGTACCAAGAAGGAAAAATTGAAGAATATTCGGATACTAAGCGTTTAGTATCTTATGAAATGGGATTGAAAGTGGGCAATCAAAATCCAATTATTGGCGTGGGAGCAGGAGATATCAAAGAAGAAGTCGACCGCGTTTTTCAAGAAAATTATCCCAAGATAGAGCCTTTATTTCCGCATAATCAATTTTTGTTTTTCTATGCCGCCACAGGAATTTTAGGAACTCTGATTTTCATTGGAGCATTTTTATTTCCTTTATTTTATCAAAAAAATAATAATCTTTCTTTCATCCTTGCATTACATGTGGTGGTATTCTTTTCCTTTTTAGTAGAAAACACTCTTGAAACTTCAGTCGGCGTCGCATTTTATGTCTTTTTCTTAGTGCTATCTTTAAACTATATGACGGGACTTCATCAATCTTCTAAAGTAAGAGAGATTGTTTTAGAATAATATTCTCCAGTGATGGTTCCTTGTAACTCTGGGTGATTGTCAATGTTGTTTATCTTCTTTCTTACTACATAAATTTCTACTGGCCCTGCATCTAATCGTTTCAATTGATTTTGAAGAATAATTGTGGCAGAAGAAGAACTTGGTCCAATAATATTTGCAGGAGCAGAATGATTATTATTATCAGATAACATAATCACTAATTGCTCGTCTTTTTCGAGTGGCGTACCTTCCCAAATCAATCGAGCATCCCCAGATTTTTTAAAATCACCTTTGATTTGAAGGTTTTGAATTGGAGCAATTTCTAGTGGAATTACTTTGTCGAGGATAGTAAATGTATACTTGTTTTTATAAGCTTCGGTTTGAGCATAAGAATACCGAATCCCAGCCTTTTCAAAATTTCTAGAAGCCATATTCTTGGTTTGAAAAATGACACTACCCGCTGGCGAAATACTTTTAGATTTTGGTTTTTCAGCAGTAGAATGAAAAATAGCTTCTGCCTTCAGATGTTCGGAATCTGCAAGGTACCGATAATATAAAGTACCCTTATACTTTTTAGTTTCGGTAAGGTTACTGCTACTTGTATTGTTCGTAGCAGTCGGTTCATTGTTCGTTTGGGTAGTATTTTCATTTTTACACGAAAAAAAACATAAGTTTAACAAGATACTAACAAGAACGATGTTGAAAAAAACATTTTTAGGCATAACTTTGTATTTTCTATTAAGCATTTGTCTACATTTAGGACATTTAGACAAACATCAACATTATTCATTGAATACGCAAATTGGATTCTTTTTTTATTCGAAAAAAATGAAACAACTTATTTATATTCTCGGACTTGGATTTTTATTTCTTTTTTGTGCATGTGAAGAAGAACTAGCAGAAGAAGAACGTGTGGTAGAAGTCGGAGAAACGGCCATTGAAAAAGCCAAAGGTGTAGAGATGTTTTATAGTGACTCAGCGATTGTTCGGTTTAAAATTGAAGCAGAATTGATGTATGACTATTTAGCAAAAGAAGAAAAAAAGCGCGAATTTCCTAATGGAGTAAAGGTGGAGTTTTATGACGAAAACTTTAATGTAAGTAGTTACCTTGTAGCTCAATATGCCTTACATTTTAAAGATAAAAACCAAATTGTATTGCAAGATTCTATCGTCGTTTGGAACAGTAAAGGCGAAAAATTTTATACTGACGAATTGGTTTGGAATGAAAAAACAGAAACCGTTACCTCCGACAAAGAAGTGATTGTCATTACCAAAGAAGGTACCTTAAAGGGCAATAGTTTTATCTCTAATCAAGATTTTTCAAAATGGGAAATGCGAAAAGGAAAAGGCTTTTTCTATAATGAATTAGGAATAGAATAAGTCTTATTCGCCGACTTCACCATCATTAGAAAGTAAAATAGCAATTGGCCTTGTCTTTGGAAATTCAGCAAAAATAATCATCATTATTACTGTAATAGGGACACATAAAATCATCCCTGTAATTCCCCATATACTTCCCCAAATCGCTAAAGCCAACATAATTACTACGGTACTTATATTTAGTGAATTGCCCATCATTTTGGGTTCTAAAAAATTGCCTACAATCAATTGAATCCCTAAAACACCAACTAAAATAATAATGGCTGGCGTGTAGGTTTCAAATTGTACTAAAGCTAAAATAACAGGAAATCCTGTAGCGATGATAGAACCAATATTGGGAATAAAATTCAAAAGGAAAATTAGAAATCCCCAGAAAACAGCAAAGTCTACACCAACAGCTGCCAAAACTAAATAACTTAAAACACCCGTTAAAACGCTCGTGGCTGTTTTTACAGAAATATAGGATTGTATCGCTGTATTGATTCGTGTGGTGACTTCTTGGGCTTCTTCATTATTACCTTGCGCAGAAAATATTTTAACCATTTTTTGAGCAAAGGCTTTTTGTTCAAAAAGTAAAAAAACAACATAAATTAATACTAAAAATAAATTGCTTGCTAGACCCGATAAGGTGTTAACCAAACGACCAATAATACTCGATAAATCAAAAGAACCAATAGTAGAGCGAAGTTGTTCCACCAAATTGCCTTCCAAGCCAAAGGTGTTCATAATTGAATTATATATTCGATCTAAATTGACGCGATATTCTGGGGCCGCAATAATCATTGCATTGGCCGTAGCGGTAATTAAATGCCCAACTAAAAAAATACTTAAAAATATGGTCAGTACAGACAAGGTAAGACAAAACCACGAAGGTAAACCATTGGCACCAATCGGGATTTTCCTATAGGCTAATTTTAATGCATTAACTAAATAAGATATAGCCACAGCTAGTACAAATGGAATTAATAATGCTTTACCTATGATTAAAATGTAAACCACTAAAACGCTAATAACTAACCAACTTGCAATGTGAACTGATTTCATAATGGGGATTCAATGATTAAATTAAAACAACAGCACAGAATTCAACGAATTTATTAGTATTTTTGGATGAATCTTAAAAAACCCGCAAAGTTTTTTAGATTTTTTAATAAAACACTTTATGCATAATCCCTTATTGGATCCAGAAAGCGAAAATTTTCCACAGGAAGATAAACAAGCAGACAAGGCCTTACGGCCCCAAGCATTAGACGATTTTTCTGGACAACCTAAAATTGTAGAGAACTTAAAAGTCTTTATCGAAGCGGCTAAACTTCGTGAGGAAGCCTTAGATCATGTCTTATTGCATGGTCCTCCTGGTTTAGGAAAAACAACCTTATCATATATTATTTCCAATGAATTGGGGAAAGATATGAAAGTAAGTTCTGGCCCAGTACTCGAAAAACCTGGCGACTTAGCGGGTTTACTGACTAATTTGGATGAAGGCGATGTCTTGTTCATTGATGAAATTCATCGACTCAATAATGTCGTCGAAGAATATCTTTATTCTGCAATGGAAGACTTTCGTATTGATATCATGATTGATAGCGGCCCCAATGCGCGAAGTATCCAAATTTCTTTAAACCCATTCACTTTAGTTGGAGCAACCACGAGAATGGGTTTGCTCACCGCACCAATGCGTGCTCGTTTTGGTATAACCTGTTTGCTCGATTATTATGATGTGGCTACATTGACTAAAATCATCAAACGATCTGCAGAAATTTTAGATGTTGAAATTAAACAAGATGGTGCCGAAGAAATTGCGAGAAGAAGTCGAGGTACTCCTCGTATTGCCAACGCTTTACTTCGTAGAGTGCGTGACTTTGCTCAAATTAAAGGAAATGGTACCATTGATATTGAAATCGCACGTTATGGACTAGCCGCCTTAAACGTAGATGAACATGGTCTTGATGAAATGGATAATCGAATTTTATCGACAATTATTCTAAAATTTAAAGGTGGTCCAGTTGGTATAAAAACCATTGCAACCGCCGTTGGCGAGGAAGCAGGAACCATCGAAGAAGTCCATGAACCTTTCCTTATTATGGAAGGATATATCCAAAGAACAGCAAGAGGTCGAGAAGTTACGGCTAAGGCTTATGCACATATTGGTGAAATCCCCCCAACGCAGTTAGGCAAACTCTTTTAATAAACCGGGAACTAAATCCGCTTTTAGCTGTTTCCTCCATAGCATAAGGTTTGAAAAAAGCGGCTTTTTTACGACCTTTGTGCCTTCATAAATATAAAAGTACATGTCAAATAATATAAAAGAGACGGATATTCTTATCATCGGAGCAGGACCTTGCGGACTATTTACCGTATTTGAAGCTGGATTACTTAAACTTCGGTGTCATCTAGTGGATTCTTTACCGCAAGCAGGAGGACAACTGACAGAGATTTATCCTAAAAAACCGATTTATGATATTCCTGGATATCCCAGTGTCTTAGCCCAAGAATTGGTGGATAATTTAATGGAACAAATCGAACCTTTTGGCCCTGAATTTACACTTGGTGAACGAGCAGAAGAAATAGAAAAACTAGAAGATGGATCTTTTGTACTGACTACAAGTAGAGGCTCTAAAATAAAAGCACCTGTTATTGCTATTGCTGGTGGTTTAGGTTGTTTTGAACCCCGAAAACCACCTATAGGAAATATTAAAGATTTTGAAGATAAAGGCGTAGAATATATCATTCGAGATCCAGAATTTTACCGAAATAAACGCGTAGTTATTTCTGGCGGAGGAGATTCTGCACTAGATTGGACCATATTCTTAGCAGAGGTAGCAGAAGAAGTTACTCTCGTACACCGACGCCAAGGATTTAGAGGCGCATTGGATTCTGTAGAAAAAGTAATGGAATTGAATGAACAAGGAAAAATCAAACTGATCACCGATGCGCAAGTAGTTGGTTTAGGAGGAAGTGATCAATTAGAACATGTTCAAATTAAACATAAAACGGAAGGGGAATTTAAAAAAGAAACGGATCATTTTATTCCTCTTTTCGGATTATCACCCAAGTTAGGTCCTATTGCCGAATGGGGTTTAAATATTACGAAAAATGCAATCGAAGTAGACACTTTTGATTACCGAACGAATGTACCCGGTATTTATGCCATTGGAGATATCAATACGTATCCAGGAAAGTTGAAATTGATACTTTGTGGTTTTCATGAAGCCACTTTGATGGTACAATCCGCATTTAAAACGATTTATCCAGACAAAAAATTATCCTTTAAATACACAACCGTAACAGGTATTGAAGGACTAGAGAAAACAGCAGAATGATTAAAATTACAATCATAGATCGAAATGATAAGGAACATCAAGTAGATGCGCCAACCGATATGAATATGTCGCTAATGGAATTGTGCAAAGCTTATGAACTTCCAGTAGAGGGGACCTGTGGAGGGATGGCACTTTGCTCTACTTGTCATGTGTACATTCAAAGTGCCCATGAGCTAGCAGAAATGGGAGAAGATGAAGAAGATATGCTCGATCAGGCCTTTTTTGTAGAAGATAACAGCCGATTAGGCTGTCAAATTCGTTTAAAAGATGAATTAGATGGTTTAATTGTAAAATTAGCCCCACAAGCAGAATAAAACTGTTAATGTTCCATTAATAAGTTGCGGTTTCGTCGAAAAAAGTATACTTTAAGTATTCAATTTTACGATATAGGTAGAATTGGAGAATCAATTTAGCAAAAAGATTGTTTATAGGGTAAAGGCCAAGTTTATATTGTAGAAACACTACCATATAATTTCGGCATACATTTGGATGAAATAATAGTATAATGAAGAATCCTTTTAAGCAAATTAGGAAGTATAAAGATCAGTTTTCTGAAGCCAAACTTTGGATTAAAATCCAAAAATATGGAAAACGAGCAGGTGTCAAAACCGTGTACCCTGCCCTATTGTTGTTTTATGCCTTTAAACGTAAAGAAACACATCCCAAGGCGAAAGCGGTAATTATTGGTACTTTAGGCTATTTCCTCGCACCAATTGATCTTATACCCGATCTGAATCCAATCTTAGGTTTCAATGATGATATCGGATTATTATCCTTTGCTCTAGTCCTCGTTTCTTGTTATATTAATGATGGCGTACGAGAAAAAGCAAAAGAAAAACTAAAACAATGGTTTGGAGAATATGATGAAGCAGAACTCCAAGCAATAGATAAAACATTATAAATTTAAAGCGACTAGAGATAGTCGCTTTTTTATTTTGTGCTGTTACTTTTCTGTTAATTCTCGTTTTAAAATAAAATCAACTTTATGAAAACGGCTTTTTACCTCATTAGTCTTATTATTTTATTTGCTTCTTGCGAAGAAAATCCCAACAACGATCTTATCCAAGGAAAATGGAATGGAACCTCTTGGGTTAAAAATGGAAATGCGTCAAAATTAAACTCTGGTGAAGTGCAATTCCAGTTTAATGAAGATCATTCGTATTGGGCAAGTTATGGAAAAGATAAAGAATCTGGTGATTTTCGAATCGCTGGAGATAAACTCTATACCAAAGCAGAAAACCAAGTAGAAAAAATGGTCAAAATTGCACGGGTTACGACCGATAGTTTATGGTTTGAAATGAATCGTGCAGGAAATCCTGAAACCTTAATCTTGGTTAGATAAATCAATCACTACAAACTGTCCTTCTCTATGAATGATTTGGTCAATATAAGGTTTGAAATAGGGTTTAGATAATAAATCGGAATGGTATAAATAAAGATATTCTGCCCCTCGTTTTCGATAACTTTCAATAAAGTTAGGGTTTGCATCTAATATAGCTATTTCGCTTAAGCCAAATCCTTTTTTATTTAGAAAATAAAAGAAAATAGAATTGGATGCATCAATGCCTACCATACAAAGCGCATCATTTGGAACTGCATTTTGCAAACGTTCTCGACTCTCTTTTTGATATAATTCGATAGGAATACCCTTATTGGCATTCATCCAACGAGACGGTATGATTCTAACGCTAGCGAGTATAGGTTGGGCAATCACCAAAAGAAGTAATAGACCATAAAATCCTTTTTGATAAAGAAAATAAGCACCATAACCACTCGCCAATAAAAGCAAAGGGATATAAGGCATCATATAATACCCATGATGCTCCATTTGATTTAATTCCAATATATGATAAATCGCTAAACCAATAGCCCAGATTAAACAGGGAACGAACCATCTTGATTGCCATTTTTTCGAAGTAAAAAAAGAATAAAGACCTAAGATGAGAAGTGAAAAAGAGGCATAATTACAGAGGGTTTCGGGTATAAACGAAAAGATGTTTTTAGTTAAAATTGAAAAAGCTTTACCTAGGTCTGTAGCAGGTCGAACCTCTAAACCAAAATCAGCTAAACCCGTTTGTTCAATAAGTAATAATGATCGATAATACCAAGCTAAAGTTAATCCTACACTAAACAAAGCATAAGAAAAAAGTAAGCCCCATTTTTTGATCGTTTTTATTTTTTTTAAATGAAGAAAAACCATGCCTGCAATAGGTAATCCAAAAGCTAAATATTGAAGTTTGGTCAACCCTGCAATCGTCATAAAAACAAGACTTAAGATGAAATGTCGAGACTTGTTTGGCGAATCTTCAAACCATAGAATAAACCAATATAAAGCCCAAATACCAAAAGCTAAAGCTAAGATGTCAGGCAATGCATTGATGCCATGATAAAAAAGCTCTGGACTAAAAAGGTAAGCCCAAAAACTTAAAGCGGCTATTAATTTTAGTTGACTAATATGGAAGGCTAATTTATAAATTCCCCAGGCTCCAAAAAGGTATAAAAGAAAGGAAAAGAAGCGATGTACCCAATATTCTTCTCCTGTTATTTTATATATCCCAGCAAGAAGAAATTCATAAATAGGAAAATGACTTCCAACTAATCCAGAAGTCTCAAACCTATTTGAAACTCTTGGGTGAAATAAGGTCATTCCTTCAGTATGGAAATTTTGCGCCATCGCCAACGTATGGCATTGCCTCCAAACATGGGCACTTTGTGGCGGCTCATTGAAAAATGGCCCATGCAATAATAAACTAATTAATATGCCCAGTAAAAGGAACTGAGGGGTAGATAACCATTGGGTGAATTGTTTTAGTTGGGATGACATGCATGGTGTTTAGTCGACAAATTTAAAGATTTTGCCTTGCTCTCCAACTATGAATCCGATTTGATCTTTAATAAAAATAGATTGTAAATCAGTATTAGGGATGTTTTCAACAACTTGCCAAGTTTTCCCACCGTCATTTGTTTTCCAAAATAAGCCCTCATCTCCAACAATATATCCATTGGTTTCATCCGAAAAACGAATATCTTTAAACTTTTGCTTGGGTCTCGTTACCGCACTCCCCTTTCTAATTTTTTTCCAACTAGAACCCCCATCTGTTGTTTTTAATATGGTACCAAATAATCCAGTAATATATCCCACTTGAGCGGTAGGAAAATGAATCGCATTGAAAAAATCGCCTTCTATAGGATGAGGCGTCCAAGTATAACCGCCATCTGTCGTTTCTAAAATAATTCCATAACCTACTATGGTTCCATGTAAAGGATCAGAAAAATCGACATCACTAAATTCATGAATCCAATCGCTAAATACCGTGTCTATAGAACCCGAAGCCGAGTTGAAACGATAAATTATTCCACGGTTAAAACTTCCTCCTCCTACAGCAATACCTTCTTGTGCATTCATGAAATGTACAGCGTACATAGGTTCTTGTTCTTGCAAAAAAGTAAATAAAGGGAAAACTAAACTTGGCGTTTTATAAATAAATGTCCCATTAAACCCTACCGTATAAAAGAAAGAATGATTAAGTTGATAGATGTCATTTAAGGTATGATTTGAAACCGTGTCGATAATCCAAGATGTGCCTCCATCATAAGATTTGGATAATAGTCCATGACTGAAATTTTGACCTCCAACTACATAAATGGTGTCTTCATCAAGAAAAGAAACATCTTGAAGATCCGACAACAAAGGAGTATTTATTTCTGTAATTAAAAGTTCTATTTTTTCTTTTTTACAGGAAGAATAAACACAAAGGATACTCAATAAACAAAAAGCAATTAACTGGGTCTTCATTAAAAAAACATAATTTAAAAACTCAATTTTGGGGAAGTAGAGTCATAGTTTCCTGCTTGAATATCATCCAAAACAGTAAGAATTTTTTGACAAGCAATATCAATCTCTTCATTCGTAATGATCAATGGTGGCGCAATTCTAAAACATTTATCATTGAACAAAAACCAGTCCGTAATTACACCATGTGTCATTAAAAGTTTCATAAGGGTTTGTACACGTTCAAAACTACCTAAATCTATAGCCATCAAAAAACCTGCACAGCGAATCTCTTGTATTAAAGGATGTGTTAATTGGTCTAAAAAACGTTGAGCCTTCTCTTTTACTAATGAAATATAATCCGTTTTTATTAAGGTTTTTAATGTCGCGATTCCTGCCGCACAAACTACTGGGTGACCACCAAAAGTAGTAATATGACCCAACACTGGATTAAATGAAAAGGTGTCCATGTGAGCCTTTGAAGCTACAAAAGCGCCAATAGGCATTCCTCCTCCCATCGCCTTAGCTAAAAGTAAAATATCTGGAACAACACCATACTGCTCAAAAGCAAAAAGGCTACCTGTACGACCATATCCTACTTGTATCTCATCAAAAACCAATAAGGCTCCTACTTCATCACACCTTTGTCTCACTTTCTTTAAAAAATCATCTTTAGGCATGATTACACCAGCTTCTGCTTGAATCGTTTCCATGACAACACAAGCCGTATGATCATCAATATCCGTTAAAGTCGCCTCATTATTGTATTCAATAAAATAAACGTCTGGAAGTAATGGTCGATAGGCTTGAGTAAAATACGTATCACTCATCAAACTCATCGAACCATGAGTACTCCCATGATAGGCATTTTTACAGGACAAAATTTTTGTTCTGCCAGTGACTCGTTTGGCTAATTTCATCGCTCCTTCAACCGCTTCACTGCCAGAATTAACAAAATAAACACTATCTAAAGATTCAGGCAATTGATCTGTCAATAAAGTGGCTAACTCGACTTGTGGTGATTGTACATGTTCTCCATATACCATCGTATGCATATAACGGTCTACTTGATCTTTTACCGCTTGCACTACCGCAGGATGACAATGTCCCAAACTACTTACACTAATACCTGAAATAA
Source organism: Saprospiraceae bacterium (assembly GCA_020629935.1). GTDB lineage: Bacteria > Bacteroidota > Bacteroidia > Chitinophagales > Saprospiraceae > JAHDCJ01. The sequence continues at coordinate 20,399 of JAHDCJ010000079.1, forward strand.
GGTTGATATATGTTTTCCCTTCGGTATCATATACATAAATGCCCTCCGCTCGATCAACCTCTAGCATTAAAGGCAATTCACTGGTCTGAGCAACATGGTTTAAGAATAATTGTCGTTTATTTTTCACCTTATAAAGGTAAGGTTTTACATTTAAAAATAGGGGTAAGATCTATTTTTTGATACTAGTTGTTAGATATGGAAAATAACTGCAAGCTCAAAAATTACGAAAAAAGGTAGTTTTTCAAAATAAATTATCGAAATGTCTAGAAATTGCATTTTTATGATTGTAGGTAATCGGTGAAAGGTTATATTCTTCCTACCTTACATTTTTAATTAAACGAAATCCCATTTTATTTAAATCGCTCAAACAATTGAAGAGATGAATCAAAAACTAAATGGTATAATCTGGATTTTACTTTTTGTAAGTATCCATTTTGTACAAGCTCAAAAACAAACGGTCATAGATGTAGTCGTTACAGAAACGGAAGCGACTTTCATTGGTATGACGCCACCACTTAGTGAGTTAGCACCTATGCCTGGATTAAGTCCAGAAAAAAAGGCAGCGAATAAACTGCGTAAAAAAGAAATTACCAACTTTATTGGCCGAGCACCAGCTCAAATTGTAAATGATAATGCTTTACCTCAAGGTGAAGATCCTGTATTACAAGGTGAAAATCGAAACCAATTATTCCCTGTGTTACCTTTGGTAAATATTGAAGGAATCAGTTCTGGGGTTTCTGGTGCAACACCTCCAGACCCATCTGGCGAAATCGGAAAGGATTATTATATCCAAATGGTCAATGCGACCTTTTATAAAATATTCGACAAAGACGGAGTCGCTGTAAGTGGAAATATCTCCGCTAATACCATATGGTCTTCCATTGGTTTTAGCTCTGCTGGTGACCCCATTATTTTGTACGACCAAGAAGCAGAAAGATGGTATATGACGGAATTTATTTTTCCAGGAAATACCCTCTTATTGGCGGTGTCTGTAACTAGTGATCCAACAGGTAGTTGGATGGCCTATAGTTTTAATACACCAAACTTCCCTGATTATCCTAAATGGTCTTTATGGAACAATGCGCTTTGTGTAACTACCAACGAACAAGGACCCAATACCTTACCTTCTTATTTTATTGACCGATCTGCACTACTTGCAGGGGCAGCAACAGTAGATATGCAACGGGTAGAAATTCCTGGAATCGGCAGTGGCCCAGGGTTTCAAGTAGGAACACCTGTAGATTGGACAGGAAGTGTTTCGCCGCCTTCTGGTGCAAATCCAATGATCTTGCGTTTAAATGATGACGCTTGGGGCGGATCTGCTCAAGATCAAATCGATGTTTTTGAAGTAAATATTGATTGGTCAAATTCTGCAAATACTACGGTTACGAATACTTCAGTAATAACTGCTGCTTTTGACACCAACCCATGTTCTGCTGGTGGAGGAGGATTTTCTTGTATTCCACAACCTAATGGACAAGGAATAGATGGCCTTCCTGAAGTAATTATGAACCAAGTCCACTATAGAAACTTTGGTTCTCATGAATCAATCGTATTAAATTTTATAGTAGACGCCACAGGCAGTAATCTATCAGGTATTCGCTGGATGGAATTGCGCCGAACTGGAGGAAACTGGTCTGTTTACCAAGAAGGAACATACGCACCAAATGATGGATTGCACCGATTTATGGGTGGTATTGCTATTGATGCAAGTGGAAATATTGGCTTAGCTTATTCTGTTTCTGGAACAGGAGAAAACCCTGGCATTCGATACACAGGCCGTCGAGCAAGTGATCCATTAGGACAAATGACGGTAGATGAATTTACCGCAGTTTCTGGTGGTGGTAGTTCCAATGGTGATCGATATGGTGATTACGCACAAATGGGAGTCGATCCTGTAAATCAAAGAACCTTTTGGTATACGGGTGAATATATAAAAGGCGGTGGCCAATGGGCAACACGTATCGTTGCATTTGAACTTTCAAGAGATACGATTGACATCGGACCAACGGCAATGCTTACACCAGCAGATTCTCCAAATTTAGGAGCTACCGAAGCCGTACAAATTGAAGTGAAAAATTTTGGTATCGATCCACAAACCACATTCAATGTAGGATATAGTGTAAATGGTGCGCCTCCCGTTGTAGAAACAGTAACGACTTCACTAGCTCCAGATGCAACCTACATACATACTTTTACACCAACAGTAGATATGTCAACTATTGGTGCTTATGACTTTTTAATCTTTACAGACCTAACTGGAGATACTGCTCCTTTTAATGATACCTTGAGATTAACGGTTACGAAACAAACACGTTTTGATGCAGGAATATCAAGTGTGGATGGTATAAATGCAGTAAATTGTGGAACAGAACTTCTTGTAGATTTTATCCTTGAAAACTTCGGTACTGAACCATTAACAAGTACCACAATTGAAATCACAGTGGGCGGTATGGTTATAGAAACGATTAACTGGACAGGAAATCTTGCGCCAGGTGCATCAGCAGCGGTATCTGTCAACTTAACTGGTTTAGTAGATGGCGTGAACAACATTGGTGCATCTACTTCTCTCCCAAATGGTATGGCTGATCAAGATACTTCTAACGATGCTTTTTCAAGGCCAATTACCGTAGAAACATTAGGTATAGGAGTTACATTAAACATTAATACGGATGATTATCCAGATGAAACAACTTGGGATTTAACAGATGAAAATGGTACTATCCTTTTTAGTGGTGGTCCTTATACAGGAACAGGAACTCTATATTCTGAAAATTGGTGTTTATCTTCTACCGAGTGTTATAACTTCACCATATATGATGCTTATGGTGATGGTATTTGCTGTGGGTGGGGAACAGGATTTTATAATATCCAAGATGCCGACGGAAACTTCTTAGTCAATGGTACTGGTGATTTTGGTTCATCTGAAACGAGTTCTATTTGCCCTGGTGGAAGTTGTACACAAGATGCTACTATTGATATTACGGATGCCTCAGGATCTGGTGTTATGGATGGAGTGATTATGGTTACTCCTGTAGGTGGAGTTGGCCCTTTTCAGTATAGTATTGATGGAGGTGCTACTTTCCAACCTAGCGGTACATTTACTGGATTAGCTGCAGGCTCATATGACGTGCAAGTTCAAGGTGATGGTAATTGTTTTTATGCTGAAACCGTTATGGTTGGCGTAAATACTGGAACGATTAATTTAACGAATACTGCAACAATTGAAATTTTACCCAACCCAACTAACGGCGTGTTCCGCGTAAATATTGAAGGTTTAGATCGCACAGAAACCATGATCGATTTTGAAATTTTTGACAGTAGTGGAAAACGAGTGCAAACCAACAAAATGGCGAGATACAGTGGTGTTTACACCGGGCAAGTTTCTATAGTAGCTTATCCTCCTGGTGTTTACTTCCTTAAATTTATTGATCCTCAAATCAATAGATTGGTTCGTGTAGTAAAACAATAAAATAACGATTAAAATATTTAAAAACGCTGTTTCCAATTTATGGGAACAGCGTTTTTATTTTCATTATTTCAAATAAGGAAATAGATTTTATTGGGCAGCTGATCTCGCTATTCGCTTGTATTCCGTATCCAAGCATAGGGTTTCGCATAGTCGTGGCTTGTCTTCGTTATCACTCAGCCTTCCCCACTCCTTGCGGCACACCTTTGCCTGTATACTTCATATCGCTGCTATCGAGGCTGCAAGTAAGTTGTTTAGATTCTTATTCATAGATCTTTTTCCAAGGTTGAGCGGCCTCGATTTGGTAAGCTAATTCTAGTAAAAGCCTGTCATTGCCTAAGCCCGCATTGAATAACATACCCACTGGAAGATCATTTTCGTTATCATGGCAAATAGGTAAAGATAAAGAAGGTGCGCCATTGGCATTGGCATATGGAGTGAAACAAGCCCACTTCGCCATTCTAGAAAAAAGGGTTTCGAAATCTACTTGTGTACCTAAATGACCAATCCGCGGAGTCAAATGAGAAAGGGTGGGCGTCAGCATAATGTCGATCTTGTTTTGATCTAAAAATTGCTGATAATTTTCAGGTGTTTTTTTCAATCGTCTCCACATAAACGGAGTCCGAAATATTCGTTTTAAATAATAACTCGATAATCCATGAGTCAATGGGGTTAGCTTTGTCGCATCAAAAGGTTTAGGCAGCACAAAACGACCTAAATGTTTTACCCCAAATCCATTGGAAGCCCAAAGGAGTTTGAAATCATCAATCATTTGTTCGGTAACAGGAAATTTAATTGGAACTAAATGATGGCCTAAATTTTCCAATAAATTAATGGTCTTTTGAAAATGTTTTTGTGTCGCTTGATCTACTAAATCTCCTGATAAAGCTTCTTCGATAAAACCAATTTTTAATTTTTTTTCTGTGCCTTGATCCACTAATCCTATGGCGGGTAATTTTTTATTTCGATAGATTTTTTCCGCCTCATGATAGAAGTAAGCAGTGTCTCTAACCGTTCGAGTAATTACCCCGTCAATGGCAATTTCTACCAATTGTTTTTCAAACGATTTCGACATTAACAATCGACCTCTACTTGGTTTTAATCCAACCAATCCACAACATGCAGAAGGAATGCGTGTAGAGCCTCCACCATCTGCTGCATGCGCAATTGGAATGACACCCGCTGCTACTAAAGCTGCGGCTCCACCCGAAGAACCACCCGCCGAATATTGATCATTCCATGGGTTGATCGTGTTCTTTAAATTTGGGAATTCAGTAGAGCAAGTAAAGCCAAATTCAGGCATCGTACTCGTACCCATATTGATAAAACCCATAGATAAAACTTGTTGGGCTAATGCATCATTTTCTAATCCTGGTTTTGCACCTTCAAACGCTTCGGAACCAAAATAAATAGGTATATCTTTTAAGGTAGTTAGCTCCTTGAAATAAATAGGAACACCTGCAAAAAAACCGTTGATTTTTTCTTTGGCCTTTGTTCTTGCTCGGTCGTCATTTCGAAAAACAATCGCCTTAATTTTGGGATCAACTTCTGCTGCTCTGGTAATCGTAGCTTCTACTAATTCTGTAGCATTTATTTTGCCTTCCTTTATTAATTTTGCTAAAGCGACGCCATCAAGATTGCCCATTATATCATCAGAAAAGCAGTGTGTTCTTTTACTCATTTTATTGATCCTATTTTAGATGCTAAAGTACATGGATAAATTTAAGCTTATTATTTTCTAAAGTGGCAGAAAGAAAAAATTAAATTTAGATATTAATAAACGGCTAAAGACGAAATACAGAAGTTCCTTTTAAGAAAATAGTATTCGGAAAAGAAGTGGAATTATTTTAGGTAAAAAATGTTTTAATTTAAAAACAGAGTTTTCTTTCTTGTTTTGTACATAAATAAAATGGACAAGTATGGACAAAAATAAAAGACCAAAGGACAAAGAACCTATTCATTTAGAGTTGACAAAAAGTGAAGCGATTGTTTTATTTGAGTTACTTTCAAGAATAAATAATGTGAAGCAAACAGATCTTTTTGAGGACCAATCAGAAGAACGCATTTTATGGGATTTAGAATGCCTTTTAGAAAAACAATTAGCAGAGCCATTTAGAAAAGATTATTTTGAAATTCTTCAAAAAGCTAGAGAAGAAGTTAAAGACTCAATAGAGTAAAAAAATGAAAAAGTTATTTTTAGATGATATACGCACCATAGAAATGGTATACGATCAAACAATGGAAAAAGAGTTTGACATTGTTCGTACGTATGAGGATTTTGTGCATTACATAGAAAAAAATGGCCTACCCGAATTCATTAGTTTTGATAATGACCTTGGTCTAGATGAAAATAATGAAGTAGCAAAAGATGGTTATGCTGCAGCAAAATGGTTAGTCTACAAATCGGGTTTAGATTTAAGAAATTTGAAATTCAACGTGCATTCTGCTAACCCCGTTGCAGCAGATCAAATCCGTGGTTTACTAAATAACTATATTCGATTTTTAAATGAAGAAACCAACTGACTTGGACAAACGATGTGAAGGGGTGCGACGAAGGAGCAGATATTATGGGCGTATTTCAATACGCTCATAATAGCCGAGCGAATAGCGAGCGCCGCAACGT
>JAHDCJ010000080.1 GCA_020629935.1 Saprospiraceae bacterium
TTCTTTTCATTTTCTACAAAAAAAAGAGACTAGACACTCACACTGTCTAGCCTCACCCTTGAAAAATGCTAAAAACAATTCAATCACAGTTGAATCGAGGTATTAATGGTTAAATATTTGTACGGTGCGATGTACATCAAAAACCATCTATCTTCTCGCCTATTCCTTTGACTTAGGCGGATTTTTTTCTTTTAGTTTCAATCGCTTCTCTTCCTTAAGCATTTTGGTAATCATCCATTCCAAATGCCCGTTTACACTTCGGAATTCCTCAGAAGCCCATCGCTCTACAGCGCGCATTGTCTGCTCATCTATACGGAGCACAAACTTCTTTTTCATCCCATTTCATTTTCAAAATTGAAGCCCAAAACCTCCTCCGTTTTGGGCTTCCTTACGCTCATAATGTCCCAAAGACCCAACAAAGAGACCCTTGTAAAATGATATTTTCAAAATCCAATATTCTTTTAATATCATTTTGATATAACAAAGATAATAAATTTTAGTTAAAATGATATCATTTTGATACTATTTTTCAAAAAAAAGTCGGCAAACTGTTGCATGCCGACTGTAGATGAATTTAATCATCTATTAACCCACTAAAATTTAATATTGAATCGAAATTCACTAAAACAGCTTCGAATATTATGCCAAAGCCCTCATTTTCAAAATTTTAACATTTATTTTAAGAAAAATCTAAAGGACCATTTTTTAACTTATTTAGCCCATAAAACAAAGACATTGACATCAAAAAGACCGCTTAAATCCTATTCTTTTGTTAACAAAGCGCTATTTTGATAAAATAATACTCAATAAAAACTATTTTTGCATCGTTGATTCAATCTGAACCAGGCCCAATTATTATTTTTTTATTTACACCTTACCTTTTTTAAAAGAGGTAATCTTATTATTTGTTTCATCAACATGGCGAATTCAATTAAAACCTTCTGGAAAAACATAGGGAATAAGTTTGATCAACTTTGGGAAAAAGCACCTCCTGGTCTTCAAAAAATGCGACCTTATCTACGTAAAGCAATGTGGATTGGTTTAATCTTATTTTTTATTGGTGTTATTGCCGTATGGGGTTTTTATCTTTCTGTACGATATGGAGCCTTTGGAAAATTACCAACCAAAACAGAATTAAAAGATATTCAAAACCCAATTGCTTCCGAAGTCTATTCCGAAGATGGCGTCCTTTTAGGAAAATACTATACTGAAAATCGAACGAATATCTCCCACAAACGGATATCCAACCACCTTAAAAATGCTTTGGTAGCTACAGAAGATGCCCGATTTTATGATCATGGAGGCGTGGATGTTAAAAGTCTACTTCGTGTCCTTTTTAAGACGATATTAATGCGTGATCAAAGCGCCGGAGGTGGAAGTACGATTAGTCAGCAATTGGCTAAAAATTTATATGGTCGGGAACGCTATGGTAAATTAACTGTGCCTGTCAATAAAACACGAGAAATGATCATCGCAGGTCGTTTAGAACGTATTTATTCTAAGCGAGAAATTATGACGATGTATCTTAATACCGTTTCTTTCGGAGAAGATGTCTTTGGTATTCAAACCGCTGCCAAACGATACTTCAACACCATTCCAGATTCCTTAACTGTAGATCAAGCTGCGGTACTTATAGGTATGCTCAAAGCACCTAGTTATTATAATCCTCGAGTGAATCCTGAAAGAGCAAAAGGTAGACGGAATCAAGTATTAATTCAAATGAATAAATACGATTATTTGCCTAATGACAATTTAGATTCATTGAAAAAGAAACCATTAGATTTGCAATATAATTTTGTTTCTTTCAGTGATGGTGCAGCCCCTTATTTTAGAGATTATCTCAAAAAAGAACTAAAAATATGGTGTAAAAACAATAAGAAAAAAGACGGTTCTTCTTATAATTTGTACACCGATGGTTTAAAAATTCATACTACGATTAATTCAAAAATGCAGACTTATGCCGAAGAATCGGTGAAAGAGCATATGACCAACCTGCAAAAAGATTTTGATAAACATTGGAAAGGAAGAAAACCGTGGGGTAATAATCTTAAATTTATTGAAAAAGAAGTAGCTAAATCCGAGCGTTATCGAAAAGGGAAAGAAGCGGGAAAAACCCAAGCCCAACTTAATGCTGAATTTAGAAAACCCATTAAAATGCGGGTATTTACGCATGAAGGAGAAAAAGAGGTGACCATGTCGCCCATTGATTCCATTGCGCATTATTTGTATTTCCTCAACACAGGTTTTATGGCGATTAATCCATACAACGGACAAATAAAAGCATGGGTTGGTGGGATTAATCATAAACGATTTAAATTTGATCATATACATGCTAAACGACAAGTAGGATCTACCTTTAAACCCATCGTTTATGCTACTGCATTAGATGAAGGTGAGCATCCATGTAATTACTTTCCTAATCGACGCATTATGTACCCAGAATATCAAAACTGGGCACCAGAAAATTCGGACAGCAAATATGGTGGCTATTATTCTATGAAAGGAGCTTTAGCTAATTCGGTGAATACAGTAGCTGTACAGTTATTAATGGAAGTGGGCGTAGATAAAGTAATCAATATGGCTAAAAATATGGGAATTCGAGATAGTGAAATTCCTAAAGTACCTTCGATTGCTCTTGGAACAGCCGAACTTACTTTATATGAAATGATGAATGTCTACACGACGATTGCCAATCGTGGTTATCGAGTAAATCCTGTATACATTTCAGAAATCCAAGATCGAAAAGGACGAACTATTGAAAAATTTGATATTCGATATCCTAAAAAGAACCAGGTGATGCATCCAGAAGATGCTAAACTTATGGTAGAAATGATGCGTAGTGTAGTCGATAGCGGAACCGCTCGACGATTACGATGGAAATACAAATTGGACACCGACATTGCGGGCAAAACAGGAACCACACAATCGCATGCAGATGGTTGGTTTATGGGCATTACCCCAAAACTTGTGGGGGGTGTTTGGGTCGGAGGATCAAACAACTTTATTCGATTTCGAAGTATCAGTTTAGGTCAAGGGGCCAATATGGCTTTACCTATTTGGGGTTTGTTTTTTGATAAAGTATTTAAAGACAAAGATTTTAGAGATATAAAAAATGCACGTTTCCCAGCTAGAGATTCGGTCATTACTGACTTAATGGATTGTTATCAATTTCGCAATTATTTGCCGATTGCTCAAACAGTAAGTGATCCAGATCCAGTAGAATCACCAGGAAATACGACGGTGATTGTACGAGATGATAAACCAGACATTGTTATTTCTAATCCAGGGAAAAAACCGCCTGTAACACGGCCAAACAACAAGACTTCCACAGAACCAGAGAAACTCAAAGATCAAATTCGTGGGCTGTTTAAAAAGAAAAAGCGAAAGAAAAAGAATAAAAACTAGGTTTTATATAGTAAAGGTGTTGGAAATTAGGTGTTAAAAACCTATCTTTGCATCCGCTTTTAGATCAAACCATTATAAGTTAGAACTTATGTATGCAATAGTTAATATAGCTGGTCAACAATTCAAAGTAGCGAAAGATCAAGAGATTTTCGTTCACCAGTTAGACGCTCAAGAAGGTACCAAAGTCTCATTTGATGAGGTTCTCTTGATCGACAAAGACGGCGATGTCAGGGTTGGAAAACCGACTGTTTCCGCTGCGAAAGTTGAAGCCACTGTGCTTGGCCACCAAAAAGGTGACAAAGTAATCGTTTTCAAGAAGAAAAGAAGAAAAGGTTACAAAGTCAAAAATGGCCATCGTCAATCTTTTACTAAAATTAAAATTGACGGTATCGTTGGTTAATTCTTTATTTATTTAAAACACTAAAAATCTAAATCATGGCTCATAAAAAAGGAGTTGGTAGTACGGATAATGGACGTGATTCGAATAGTAAGCGACTCGGTGTCAAACTATTTGGTGGTCAATTCGCTAAAGCTGGTAATATTATTGTTCGACAACGAGGTACTAAATTTCACCAAGGTGAAAATGTAGGAATGGGTAGAGATCATACCATTTTTGCACTTATTGATGGTAACGTAACTTTTCATAAAGGATTTAAAGGACGAACTTATATTAGTATACTTTCGGACAAGCCTGTTAATGAAACAGTAAAACCTCCAAAGAAAAAGACACCTAAGAAAAATGCACCTAAGGTACAACCTGCTGCAGATGCTCCAGTAATGGAAGCTGCACCAGTAGTTGAAGAAGCACCTAAAGCTGAGGCTCCTGCAGAAAAAGATGACTTGAAAAAAATTGAAGGTATTGGACCAAAAATTCAAGAACACTTGAATAATGGAGGTATTTTCACTTTTGCTAATCTCGCAGATGCATCCATTGATCGTCTTCAAGAAATCTTAAATAACGCAGGTAAACGATATGCAATTCATAACCCAGCCACTTGGTCAAAACAAGCTGAAATGGCACGTGATGGCGAATGGGATAAGTTAGAGAAATGGCAAGATGAATTAGACGGTGGTCGTATCGTAGACAACGCTGGAAGTAGCGAAGAAGAGTAAATAACAAAAGAACCTATTGAATATTTAACCCGACTTTTCGAAGTCGGGTTTTTTTGTTTTTATACGATCCATTATCTTTACCCCATCAATTAATATATCTAACTACATGACGAATAAAGAAATCGCTCGAAAATTTGATCAGCTAGCTAAACTGATGGAATTACATAAGGAAAATCCTTTCAAAATTCGATCTTACCAAAACACCTACATTCAATTGCGCAAATTGGGCACGCCACTAAGTGAAATGTCTGATACCGAAATTGGAGGATTAAGTGGCGTGGGAAAAGCAACAAGCGCAAAAATAAGAGAACTCCTCGATGAAGGCAAAATGGCCAAACTAGAAGAATTCAAAGAAAAAACGCCAATCGGCATTCAAGAAATGTTGCAAATTAAAGGCTTAGGTCCGAAAAAAATTATCCAATTATGGAAGGACTTAGAAATTGAAAGTCCTGGAGAATTGCTTTATGCTTGCAATGAAAATCGATTGATTATTCTTCCTGGCTTTGGTTTAAAGACGCAAGATGACGTAAGAAACAAAATTAACTATTACCTTAAATCTAGAGATAAATTTCATTATGCTGCGCTTGAAAATGAAGCCTTAGAATTAATAGCAGCACTTAAAAAGTTATTACCTGAGGCTCCTATAGAATTTACTGGGGAAATCAGAAGAAAAAACCCTATTCTCTCTTCTATTGAGATTCTTATTGGTTTTGCTCCACTACAACCTGCGGAGTTTATTACCTTAGGCCTAGAGGTATTAGAAGATCAAGGCCAAATAGTTAAAGTGCAAACCGCCAACGAAAAACCCGTAACCCTTTACTTCTGTGATCCAAATTCCTTTGGATCTAAACAGTTTAGATATACAGGTCCTGCTTCATTTCTCCAAAGCTTTTTAGATAAATCAACAGTTAAAGAATTTAAAAACATTAAGCAGGAAGTCGACGTATTTAAACAGGGCGGTATAGAATATATTGAACCTGAACTACGTGATCAAGAAAGCATTTTATCTAAAAAAATAAAATCAGAACCCCTTATTACAAAAGAAGATATTTTGGGTGTGGTGCATAGCCACTCCACCTATAGTGATGGGCTACATACCTTAAGGGAAATGGCAGAAAGCGCAAAAGCAAAAGGCTTTGAATATCTCGTAATCAGCGATCACTCTAAATCTGCATTTTATGCCAATGGCTTAAAAGAAGATCGAGTGTTACAACAAATGAAAGAAATTGATGCCTTAAATATAGAGTTAGCCCCATTTAAGATTTTTAAAAGTATTGAATCTGATATTTTATATGATGGAGGATTAGATTATGAGGAAGAAATACTTCAAAAATTTGATTTAATCATTGCTTCGGTACATTCGAATCTAAAAATGGATAAAGAGAAAGCTACCGCTAGATTATTAGCAGCTATTGAAAATCCTTACACAACAATTTTAGGCCACCCTACAGGTCGTTTACTATTGTCTAGAGAAGGTTATCCAATTGATCATGTTGCAATCATTGACGCTTGTGCAAAACATGGAGTGATTATAGAACTTAATGCAAATCCCTACCGATTAGACATTGACTGGACTTGGATTGACTATGCAATCCAACAGGGCGTAAAAATATCAATTAACCCTGATGCCCACTCTATTGAAGGAATGGAAGACATCAAATATGGAGTTTATGCCGCTAGGAAAGGAGGATTGACAAAAAATATGTGTTTTAATGCTTTAAATCGGGCAGAAATCGAAGTTTTTTTGACAAATCGTAAAAAAGCCCTTTCATAATTCAAAAATTCCATTTATATTTGCAACTAAATCTTTAGTTAAACGAATAAAATAATATTAAACATGGATAAAGCAAATCAAATCCAGATTGGAATGTTAGGAGTAATCCTTTTACTTTTAATTCTTCAAATCGCTGGTGTATTTGGCGGAAGCGGTGCTTCTTCAAATGCCTTAAGATCAAATGCAAGACAAAACTTAACTACGCCTCCTGCAACGCCTGCAGCGAATAACCCCGCAACACCTGCAGCTCCTGCAGCACCTGTTGGGCCAGCTACAGTTATGGCATTCAAACAAGACAAATTTGACTTTGGAACAGTAAACGAAGGAGAAAAAGTAGAGCACGTTTTTAGTTTCGAAAATACAGGAGATGAGCCATTAACAATTACCAAAGCAAAAGGTAGTTGTGGATGTACAGTACCTAACTATCCTAAAGAACCTATTCCTCCAGGGCAATCTGGTGAGATCAAAGTGGTTTTTGATTCTAAAGGAAAAACAGGTAAAAGAAATCAAACCGTTACTATTGATGCGAATACCAATCCTCCACAAACTATTATTAGTTTAGTAGGTGAAGTAATTAAGGACCCTAATAGTCCAGCGGCGACTACTGCACAACCTAATATTCAAATCAATAAGTAATTGATTCTGGATAAATAAAATAAAAGAGCTGATGTGATGAACAAAATCGCATCAGCTTTTTTGTATATATACACGAAAAGGCATGAAAGAATATTTATCGCTAATCAAGTTTTCACATACCATCTTTGCATTACCATTTGCAATGATCGGTTTTTTTATTGCATTACATCAATTAAAAGATCCTTTTAGTTGGTCTTTACTTGGTTTAGTGCTTCTAGCAATGATTTTTGCAAGAAGTGCAGCAATGGCATTTAACCGCTATATAGATCGAGATATTGACAAAGCCAATCCTCGGACCGCAGGTCGAGAAATACCTGCAGGAAAAATTAATCCTAAAGCGGCACTACGTTTTGTCATACTAAATTGCCTACTCTTTATGGGCACTACCTTTTTGATTAATCCACTTTGTTTTTATCTTTCTCCAATAGCTTTAATCATTGTATTAGGTTATAGCTATACCAAGCGATTTACGGCATTATGTCATTTCGTTTTAGGTATAGGGCTGGCACTTGCTCCAATTGGCGCTTATTTGGCTGCTGGTGGTTTTTTTGACCCGATTCCAATTATTTATTCCTTTGCTGTTTTATTTTGGGTTTCAGGGTTTGATATTATTTATGCTTTGCAAGATGAACAATTTGATCAAACTTTGCATTTGCATTCTGTTCCTGCAAAAATTGGTAGTCAAAATGCCTTATTGCTCTCTACCCTACTCCATGTGCTTTGTGCAGGTTTATTAATTCTAGCAGCCTACAAATTGGATAGCGAATTTGTAGCATTCAATCAACTCACATGGGCTGGCACCATTGTTTTCTTAGCATTACTAGCCTATCAACACACCATTGTCAAATCAAATGATTTAAGTCGAGTCAATTTAGCATTCTTTACTACCAACGGGCTTGCTAGTCTATTTTTAGGCTTTTGTATTATTCTTGATCTTTGGATATAGAACAATTCTTAAGTTTAGAAAATTATTAATTACCTTTGGGCTATGGCAAGGATTATGGGAATTGATTATGGGAAAAAGCGAACAGGTATTGCAGTAACTGATCCACTTCAGATTATTGCATCGGCATTGGAAACGGTGTCTACTCCAGATTTATTTTCATTTCTAAACCAATATTTAGCCACAGAAGAAGTGGAAATCATTGTAGTCGGCGAACCATTAAATTTAGATGGTAGCCCAACTGATGCCACCCCTTTAGTTTATCAATTTGTAAAAAAATTAAAAACTAAATTTCCATCGATTCCTATTGAGCTTACTGATGAACGGTATACTTCAAAACGCGCGAAGGAATTTATTCTAAAAAGTGGTGTTAATAAAAAGAAACGTAGAGATAAAAGCCTTGTCGACAAAATTAGTGCGGCACTAATTTTAGAAGATTACATGAAAACCAAACAAGGCTGGTAAATTAAATTAAGTATGAAATTACCCATTTACGGTTATGGTCAACCGGTATTAAAATTAAAGGCCAAAGAGGTAGAAGAAAATAATGACCTCATCCAAAAATTGCTTAAAGATATGTGGGAAACCATGTACAACGCTTCTGGAGTTGGTTTGGCTGCGCCTCAAATTGGTTTGTCTTTACGTATCTTCTTAGTAGATACGGTACAAGCTATGGAAGAAGGAGAAGAAGATCAAGGAATCAAAAAGGCCTTTATCAATGCCCAAATTGTAGAAGAGAAAGGAGAAGAATGGGCCTATGAAGAAGGTTGTTTAAGCATTCCTGGTATTCGAGGAGATGTAGACCGACTTTCTAAAATTCGTATCCAATATCTTGATGAAAATTTTGAAGCGCATGATGAAGTCTATGATGGAATCAATGCACGCGTCATTCAACACGAATATGATCATATTGAAGGAGTCTTATTTACTGAGAAGGTAAAACCTCTAAAAAGACGTTTGATTCAACGAAAGCTAGATAAGATTAAAATGGGTAAAGTAAGCGCAGACTATCGAATGAAGTTTAAAGGAAAAACAAAACGATAGGCTTTATTTCCGTCCAAAATCGGCTGGAATTTCTCCCCAATTTTTAGTTTCCCATTTCAATATTTCATTTTCCCAAGTATTGTCTTTTATCCATTGGAGTCCACGCTCTACAAGGAAAAATAATTTTTCATTTCTATAGCTTCGTTTAAGTTTGGAACGGAATACCTTTTTCTCTACCCAACCCATTGCAATTTTAGAATCTGAATAAATCGGTATTGTTTTTCCTTCCTTCTTTAACAAGGCTAAACCGTGCACCAAAGCCAAGAATTCTCCTACATTATTAGTGCCTTGAGCAAAAGGCCCCATTCGAAAAAGTTCTGTTCCTGTTTTGGTATCTACTCCTCGATATTCCATTACGCCTGGATTTCCACTACAAGCCGCATCTACAGAAATACTGTCCCAAACTACATCAACTAAACTGGCAGAGTTTGGTTGTGCTAAAGCTTTGGGTTTTGCATTCTTTCCAATGTAATCTCCAAATTGACCATGATAGGCATCCTCCGCTTCCATTTTTGTCTTAAAAGCTTTATATTTTGCATTCGGGTAGTTTTTTATTTGTCGTTGACATTCTGGCCAACTGGTATAAATTCCTGGATTGTGTCCATCCCAAACTACATAAAACTTTGTTTTCTTTGCCATAATAAAAAGTTGTTGCCCTAATTATTGTTCCCTTTTTCTTTGGCTAAAGTACGGAATTATCACTGGAATAAACATCGATTTCTTCAGTACCTTTCAAATAAATTTTTACCTTTAAAATCGATTGATCGAAAATCTAAATAATGAAGGCTTTAACCTTTCAAGGAATAAAACAAATTGAGTACAGCGAAATTGCAGACCCTATCATTTTGCATGATACGGATGCCATTGTCCAAATACAATTAGCTGGATTATGCGGCTCAGATCTTCATGTCTATCGTGGTCATGAATGTGGCTTAGATCATGGCACGGCTATGGGACATGAATTTATTGGAGAAATCGTTGCCATAGGAAAAGGAGTTAAACAATTTAAAAAGGGCGATCGAATCATTAGTCCGTTTTCTACCAATTGTGGTCAATGTTATTATTGTCAGATCGGATTAACTTGTCGTTGTGTACATAGTCATCTTTATGGATGGGTAGCAGAAGGTCAAGGACTTCATGGTGGACAAGCCGAATTTATTCGAGTACCTTTTGCCGATGGCACTTTGGTTCCTCTAAAAGAAAACTTAAGCGATGAGGTGGCTTTATTCTTAGGAGACATTTTATCTACAGGCTATTTTTGTGCAGATCAAGCTCAAGTAAAAAACGGAGGAATTTATGCTGTTTTAGGTTGTGGCCCTGTAGGATTAATGGCAAGTTTAAGTGCGATAAAATTAGGCGCCGAACGTGTTTACGCCATTGATTGCATTCCAGAACGATTGAAAATGGCCGAACAATTTGGAGCGATTCCTATTAATTATAAAACTGTTTCTCCAATAGAAAAAATAAAAGCGGCTACGGAAGGACGAGGTGCAGATGCGGTACTAGAAGCTGTGGGATCTGACATTACTTCACGGATGGCCATTGATATCGTGCGACCTGGAGGAAGGGTTTCTGCGGTAGGTGTACATAATAGTCAACAATTTCCTTTTTCACCTGTTGAAGCCTATGATAAGAATTTAACTTATTCTATTGGGCGTTGCCCCGCTCGACATTATATGGAAAAATTAATGGATGAAGTTCCTACATGGGAAGATGATATTTCAGCAATAATTAGTCATCGTTTGGCATTAAAAGAAGGAAGTCATGCTTATCAGATTTTTGATCAAAAACTTGATCATTGTTTAAAAGTTATTTTTGATTTAACTTAAGTAATTCATGCAAATTACTGAAAAGCTAGAACAACATTCATTAAATATCATTAGATTTGTTCCAAAATTTATAAAAAAAATACATTGTGAAAACGCATTTTGAAGGTACCCCAGCTTACGTAGCTACAAGAGAATTACAAGTGGCTGTTAATGCAGCTATCCATTTAGAAAAACCATTATTGGTCAAAGGAGAACCAGGAACAGGAAAAACCTTATTGGCTCATGAAATTGCTAAAGCCTTAGATTTTCCTATTATTACTTGGCATATAAAATCTACTACTTTAGCCAAACAAGGGCTTTACGAATACGATGCGGTATCTAGATTACGCGATTCACAATTGGGTTCCGATAAAGTCAATGATATTCGAAATTATATTGTCAAAGGGAAATTATGGGAAGCTTTTCAAGCAGAACAACAAGTCGTCCTTTTAATTGATGAAATAGATAAAGCAGATATCGAATTTCCCAATGATTTACTATTGGAATTAGACAAGATGGAATTCTTTTGTTATGAAATCCAAGAGACCATAAAAGCGATACATCGGCCAATTGTTATTATTACTTCGAATAATGAAAAAGAATTGCCTGATGCTTTTTTACGTCGTTGCTTATTTCATTATATCCGTTTTCCAGAAAAAGAGGTCATGCAAAAGATTGTAGATGTCCACTTCCCTACAATTGAGCAAGATTTAGTGGACAATGCCATGCGTATTTTTTATGGAATGCGAGAAGTGCGAGGATTAAAGAAAAAGCCTTCTACAAGTGAATTGATTGATTGGTTGAAATTATTATTAATTGAAAAAATACGATCTAAAGATTTAGAGTCAGTAGATTTGATGAATGCTTTTCCAGATCATATGGGCGCTTTACTAAAGAATGAACAAGACTATGATTTATTATATAATCAATTGAAAGGAAGATACTAACCAAGCCTTATGTTTATCGAATTCTTTTATTTATTACGCGAAAATCGGATTCCAGTAACCCTTCATGAGTATTTAGCACTTATGGATGCATTGGATAAAGAAATAGGCACTTATCAAATTGATGAGTTCTATTATTTATGTCGTACTATTTTTATCAAACAAGATAAACACCTTGATCGATTTGATGTGTTGTTCAGCCATTTTTTCAAAGGAACCGAATACTTAGCCGATGATTTTTTCTTAAAGATTCCCGAAGAATGGCTTCGAAAAAACTTAGAAAATGATTTATCCGATGCCGAAAAAGCCTTGATCGAATCCATGGGTGGTTTGGATAAATTGATGGAAAAGTTTCAAGAATTATTGAAGGAGCAACGCGAGCGGCATGAAGGAGGAAATAAATGGATTGGTACAGGTGGAACTTCTCCATTTGGTGCCTATGGATATAATCCAGAAGGTATTCGAATGGGACAAGATAGAAGTAGAAACCGAAGTGCAATTAAAGTGTGGGACAAGCGCGATTTTAAAAACTTGGATGATCAAGTAGAGTTAGAAACTAGAAACATTAAAGTCGCATTAAAACGACTTCGTAATTTTACTAGAGAAGGAATTCCAACAGAATTAGATTTAGATGATACCATTTTAAAGACCTCTAGAAATGGTGGTCATTTGGATATCAGTATGGTTCCTGAGAAAAAAAACAAAGTTAAAGTCTTAATGTTGATGGATATTGGTGGATCAATGGACGATCATGTAGAATTATGCTCTCGTCTTTTTTCGGCCTCCAAACATGAATTTAAACATCTCGAATTTTATTATTTCCACAATTGCTTGTATGAATATGTTTGGAAAGATAATGTACGTCGATGGACCGACCGTATTCCAACTATGGAATTACTAAACAAATACAATAGGGATTATAAAGTTATTTTTGTTGGAGATGCTTGTATGTCTCCTTATGAAATCATGTATCAAGGAGGAAGTGTAGAACATGCCAATGATGAACCTGGAATTGTTTGGTTGAATCGCATAAAAACCAATTTTCCTTATACCGCATGGATTAATCCAATGCCTGAGTCTAGTTGGAATTATTATGATTCTACCCAAATATTAAGAGAAGCTATGAGTTACCGTATGTTTCCAATGACGATTGCAGGAATCAATGAAACGATGAAAGCTTTGCGAAATAAAAAAGTACAATACAAGGACGGGTTGCCTAAATAATGACCTACAAACATGGCCAAAAGAGAGACATGCACAACTTAAGCGGTTAAAAAGTTGCGAAGCAAGAAAGGATTAAAAACGGTCAACTAACAGAATCTCGTTTTTGGGGTAATGGGTGTTTTGGGTATTCTGTGTTTCAGTCTTAATAATATCGGCTACTACGTCTGTTTCCAGGGAAAAAGTTTGAAGCGGCAACCAATAAAAATCCAATCAATAATGCACCGATTCCGATGAAGATTATTAACATGGGTTTATTTTTTAAATGGAGAATTAAGATAGAATTTTTTTTTTAATATACATAGATATTCTTATGAATTTTTATTCTTGTGGCGATAAAAAGTGGACTTCTTGAATTTTTCCATGTTTAATGATATAAATAGCAATAGCTTCAATTTTAGGTCTTGAAGCATCAAATACTACGCGTTCATGATCGATTATTTTATTCCCCAAAACCATCCGACTTCGAAGTTCACAATGTAAATCGGGTAATTGTTCAAACATTTTTCCATAATTTTTTCGCATCGTTTCTTTTCCTTCTTGAAAAGTTGTTTCTCCAAAATTATAGATTTTAATGCTGTCGCTATAAGGAGTTAAAAAAGCTTCTAGATTACGAGCGTTATAAGCATTCAGTTGTTTTTGAACCAAATCTTCTGGACTATCTATGATTAAAGTATCTGGGTTAATTAAATGTCCTTGATGTAAAATAAGCGAAGGATTTTTTAAGCTTGATAAATCTTCTAAAGGATTTTCATCCAGTATTATTAGATCGGCTATTTTTCCTTCTTGTATTGATCCAATATTATTTTCTTTATTCAAAAAAGAGGCTGCATTGATTGTACTTGCTTTAAGAATAGCCGAATTGGTCATCCCTGCTTTTTTCATTGCTTCTAATTCTTCTATGTAGGAGGTTCCATGCAAAGTACCGATATTCCCAGCATCTGTTCCAGTAACAATATGCACTCCTGCCTTGCTTAATTTCATCAAGTTTGATGCACGTATTTTATCTTGTTCATCTAAACGTGGTTGATACAATTCTTTCATTTCCTCCAAACGTTTAATGAAATCGGGTTTAGGTAAATGCTTTAAATGATTTAGAGAACCTAAAGGATAAGGATTCCCCTTTTCAAAATCATGATCCGTTAATACTTTTTTTCCTTGGAACACCTCAAAGTAGTTTTTCCCTACCACCAACGTAGGAATATAAACCACTTGATTCTCCTTTAATAATTGGATAAATGCCTCATCCACTTCTTTATCTTCTACCGAATGAACCAACACAGAAGCGCCTGCTTCTACCGCCAGTCTAGCCGTTTCTAATTCGGTAGCATGAACGATTACAGGTAAATTGTGTTTCTTGCTTTCTTCAATGGTTGCTTTAACAATGGGTAAACCATCTTTTGCACTTTGAGTAGGCAAAACGATATACCAAATTTTAATAAAATCGGGTTTTAAAGGAATTTGCTTTTGCACCTCTCTCCTAGCCTCTTCTGGACTATTCACCTTAATAATTGGAGGATCATCAACCTGAAGTTCTTCAGGGCAATAGGTAGAGATTAATGGCCCTGTAATATGTAATGTAGGTAAATCCTTACGACCTTTAAACTCATCCCGAATCAATAGATTTTGACTTGGGCCGCCTACATCAAATACAGTACTAATACCACATTTCAGATATCTTTTAAGTAGATCTTCTGCATTATTTTTGAGCCAATTTCGTTCTTCTTCATAACTTCGATATTCGGTTAAATCTAATGCGTCTGGTCGAGTATATAAACCTCCAGATTGAAAGAGATGAATATGCCCATCAACCAAGCCAGGCATTAGATATTTTCCTTGTAAATTTATGCGTTGTGCCTCAGGAATCTTTTTTACTTTCTTGATCGCACCTATTTTTTTTATTTGCCCATCTTCCACTAAAATGGCGGTTGCTTTTTGGAGTTTACCATTTTCTACATCAATCCAATGTACATTTTCTAGGAGCCATTGATTTCCTTGCCCTGAAAGCATAATGGGGAATAATAAAAATACCACTGTTGAAAATAAACTACACTTCGACATCATTACATTCATAATTTGAGGTTTATTAATTTGGCATCTAAAATAGATGTTTTTTTTAATTATGAACTCAAAAATTGAATATCCTATATTTTCAGATCGATGTTGTTTAAGAATCATGTCGCAAATCGAAGGTAAAGACTACACCATCAAGATGAAGCTTTTTTTGAGCTTCGTAGCCCTAACGACAAGGCAAAAAAAAGTTACAGTAGTTGACTTTCAATAATTTGCCTCTAGACTGTAAGGTAATTTTTAAACAACTTCATTATATTTTTCCAATAAGATGTTTAAAATTGAAAAAACTAAATTAAATTTGTAGGCCCCTAATTTGAAATACTTTAAATAAAACCAAAACAATGGAATTTTTAACAGAAAAACTAGATGGTCTAGTGACCATGCTTATTGAGTATTCTCCAAAAATTATTGGGGCAATTGCCATTTTTATTATTGGGATGTGGATCATCAATCAGATTACAGCTTTTGTGGCCAAAACATTAGATCGCTCCGATCTTAGCCAAGATATTAAGCCGTTCATTCTTTCTTTAGTTGGTGTAGGATTAAAAGTATTATTAATCTTAAGTGTAGCTGGAATCATTGGTATCGAAACCACTTCTTTTGTGGCTGTGCTTGCGGCCGCAGGATTTGCTATAGGTATGGCATTGCAAGGAAGTCTCGGTCATTTTGCCGCGGGTATCATGATTTTAATATTCAAACCTTATAAAGTAGGTGATCTTATAGAAGCCCAAGATAATTTAGGTTTTGTTAAAGAAATCCAAATCATTAATACTATTATTCAAACTTTTGATGATAAAACGGTGATTATCCCAAATGGGATGGCCGTTGGTGATATTATTACCAATTTGTCTTCCGTTGGGCATTTGCGTATCAACTTAAACGCTTATATGCCTTATGAGGAAGATTATCCTAAGGTAGAGGCCATTATTTTGAAAGCATTAGAAGAGACGCCAAAAGTATTGACGAATCCAGCTCCATTTGTAGGTATAGAAGAATTTGAAAGTCATAGTATCCGACTTTCCGTTTGGCCTTATGCAAAAACGGAAGACTATTGGGATGTGTACTACGATGCATATAAAAATGTAAAGATGGCTTTAGGTAAAAACAATATTCGAGTTTCTTATTCAGAAGGAATTGAATTGGGTAAAATCGGTTTATAAATCCTATGCGCCCCATTGTATACTGCCTTCCTGGATTAGGTACAGATCGCCGAATGTATGCTTATCAGCATCAATTGGATTTAGATCTTCGTTTTTTGGAAATGATTCGTCCAGATCCGAAAGACTCTTTAGCTTCTTATGCCCAAAAGTTAATGGCACAAATTGATCAAAGTCAGCCTTTTTCATTAATGGGGGTTTCTATGGGTGGAATGATGAGCATGGAAATTTCTAAACTTTGCAAGCCAGAGAAAGTTTGTATTATATCGAGTTGTAAAACAAAAAATGAACTCCCTCGACAATTTACTATTTTTCGTCGAACAAAAATCCACCGAATACTTAGTGCAGGTTTGTTCAAGCGTACTATACGTTGGTACAGCAGCTTTTTTACTGATTTAAATCCGATGGGGAAATATGCTTTCTTAAATATGATTGAGGCGCAAGATCCGTATTTTTTACGTTGGGCTGCTAATGCTATCATCACTTGGGATAATGAAACCATTCCTGAAAAATTGTTACATATTCATGGAAACAAAGATAATGTGCTCCCTTATAGTCGAGTAAAGGCAGATATTACTGTGGAACAAGGAACTCATTTTATGGTTTCTTCAAGAGCAGATGAAATTAATCAATTGATTAATGATTTTTTTCTAGGAAAAAATTAAACTTCTCGTTGAACCAACATTCCTGCAAAAGCATATAAGGCAGCTTTTTGATCTTCTTCTACTTCGATGGCTTTGAGGTGGGCATAGGCTTTATCTACAAAATCATTTTGTAAACCTTCTGCTTCTTTACGAACTTCCACTGATTCAAAAATGGATCGAACAGCTTCTATTTTAGCTTCTTCATCATCTACGATTTCTTGATCATACCAATGTTTCAGTATTTCTTTTTGATCTGCATTGGCAAGTTCTAATGCTTTTAAGATCAGATAGGTTTTTTTATTTTGAATAATATCCCCTCCAATACGTTTTCCAAATTTTTCTGGATCACCAAAGGTATCTAAAATATCATCTTGTAATTGAAAGGCAATGCCAATATTCCGACCAAATTCGTAAAGGTTTAATAAATCTTTAGCTTTTGCTTCGCCAATAATTCCACCTATTTTCAATGCTCCAGCAATTAAAACTGCTGTTTTTAATTCGATCATTTTCAGGTAATCTGAAATTTCTACATGGTCTGAAGTTTCAAAATCCATATCAAATGCCTGTCCTTCACAAACTTCTCGAGCAAATTGGTTGAACGTTTTCATTACCTCTGGTAAAATAGAAGCAGGTAATTTACTTAAATATTCATACGCGTAAACCAACATTACATCCCCTGATAAGATGGCCGTATGATTTCCAAATTTAGCTGGCACAGAAGGTACTCCTCTTCGAACAAGCGATTCATCCATAATATCATCATGGAGCAGTGTAAAATTGTGAAATATTTCTACCGCATAAGCAGCAGGAAAGGCCTTTTCGATTGGAGGCTGAAATAAATCACAAGCCATTAACACCAAAATGGGTCGCAATCGTTTGCCACCATTGCTTAAAATATAGTCTACCGGTTCATATAGCAACCTTGGTTCTTGTGTAAAACGGTTATTTTCAATGTAATTTAATAACAGATGTTGGTATTTTTTTATCAATTCCATTTATCGATGATTTATTTTATGCAACAACTTTCCAATACCTCCGTATAGAATAACGTCACAAAAATTGAATAATGGTTGTTTGAAACCAATTAATTAAAAATTTTAGTAAAATTAACAAACAATCTATATTTGAAGAGGTTTAAAATTCTTTAAATTAAAATTTTTATTATCTTAATAACTTTGTTATAATACAAAAATATATGGAACCTGCATTTATGAATACTTCAGATCCCCAAAAAGAAAACAGAAAACGATTTCGACTTTTACTTATTGAGGATAATCCGGGCGATGTGCGACTTACCCAAGAAGCATTTAGTGAGGGAAGTATACCTATAAATATGGATGTAGTGATGGATGGAGAGGAAGCCATAAAATTTCTTCGTAAACAAGGAGAATATGCCGCGGCCTCTACCCCTGATTTGATCTTACTTGATCTAAATTTGCCTAAAAAAGACGGGAGGCAAGTCTTAGAGGAGATTAAATCCGATGATTTGTTAAAACTGATTCCAGTAGTTATTTTAACGACTTCGAATGCTGAAGTAGATATTCGAATGAGTTATAATGCACATGCGAATTGTTTTATAAATAAACCCGTTGATTTTGACAATTTTTTTGATATCATTCAAAAGGTAGAAGAGTTTTGGCTTCAAACAGCTATTCTTCCATCTTCTGTTCGATAATTAATCATTTTAAAGTATTCGATTTTGGTTACGAAAATACATGTACTTGTTATTGAAGATAATCCTGCTGATGCTAATTTAATTCGTGTTTATTTGAAAGAAGCAGGAATAAAACATGAGTTTTTCCATTCGGAAACGCTTTATGAAGGAGTGGAGATTGCAGAGACTAAATCTATTGATATTGTACTTCTCGATTTAAAATTACCTGATTCTTCTGGATTCAAAACATTAACTCATTTTAAACAACGTTGTCCAAAACTTCCAGTAATTGTACTTACTGGTTTAGATGATGATGATATAGGAAGTCAAGCGGTTAAAGCAGGCGCACAAGATTATCTAGTAAAGAGTAGACAATTGAATAGTACGATATTAAGTCGGGCACTTCGATATTCTATTCAACGACACAAAACGCAAAGTCGTTTGGAAGAAACAGCTAAGCGATTATCTATTTCAGAAAAACGATTTATTGAGGCGCAAGAAATGGCTCATTTTGGCAATTGGGAAATTGATATAGTGACCAATAGTATGTCATGGGCCGACGAAGTCTATCGTATTTTTGGATTTATTCCTCAAAGTATTACTCCTTCTCTTACTGATTATTTAGGCTATGTTCATTCCGAAGATCGAGATATGGTAAATGATGCGTTTGAAGATGCCATTAAAGATGGACAAACTCATACCATTGAATACCGTATTGTTATTGATGGTCATAAAATAAAACATCTAGCCAATCAATTTCAAATTTCAACGGACGATTATACCAAAAAAATATTGTTGGTTGGTGCCGTACAAGATATCACAGAGCAGAAACAAGCTCAACAATTGATGGAAGAAAAGAATATTACAGAAAAAACTTCGAAAATCAAGGAAGAAATTCTGGAAGATTTGAGTTTCAATATTCGTACTCCATTATCCTCTATCGTTACCTTTACTCACCTATTACAAGATCAAGGATCTAGTGAGAGTGATCTTTATAATAATTTGAATGAGTCGGTAGATGATTTATCTATCGCTGTCAATAACTTACTCAACTTCTCTATTTTACTTTCTGAAAAAATCACTGTGGAAGAGAAGAAGTTTAAAGTCGCGGAACTCGCTCAAAGACTTCAACAATTGGTTCAAATAAAAGCTACTGCAAAGTCCATTCATTTGAATGTAAATGTAGATGAATCAGTTCCTGAACTACTCATTGGAGATGAAAATAAAATTCAACAGATTCTTTATAACCTCATTGATAATGCGATTAAATTTACGACTGCTAATGGCGTAGTCGATGTGCATATCAAGAAAGGACCACAAGGTGATCTAGAAGAAAACACTTGTCTATTGAACATGGAAGTTCATGATAAAGGAATTGGTCTTTCTCCTGAAAAAATTGTAGAACTTTTAGAGTCTGACAAATTGTTAAAAATGCAACAGGAAGAAAATCCGAATCGTGGATTAGGATTAGCCATTGTCAATCGGATCACGCAGAATATGAATGGTAAACTGGCCATTAACAGTAAACTTGGTGAGGGTTCTGTGTTCTCTATTGAATTACCTATTAAAGTAGCACAAGTTTCGAAAAACATTGTTGGTGAAAAACCTACCGAATCTTTACGCATTTTATTAGTAGAAGATCATTTCTTAAATCAAATTGCAACAAAGAAAATATTGACCAAATGGTCTGATTTTGTTACTGTAGACATTGCAGAAAATGGTCAAATAGGAGTAGATCAATTTAAAAAGGGTAATTATGATTTGGTATTAATGGATTTACAAATGCCTGTGCTTAATGGTTTTGAAGCCACTCAAGAAATAAGAAAAAATAGTGATATTCCAATTATTGCTTTATCAGCAAATACCAATAAACAAGAAGCTGAAAAATGTACGGACGCAGGGATGAATGATTATTTAGCTAAACCATTCCGACCCGATGAATTATTTACTAAAATCATGACTGTTTTGCATACTGTGCTTAGTTAGTCACACGATATAAAAATTTAAAAAGGTCATTTTTGATATATTCAAAAATGACCTTTTTTAATTCTGTGATTATTTTATATACCCTTATTCTTCTTCTGCAATTTCCATTTCTACTCGACGTTTTGCAAAGTCTACAGAGACAATACTTACTTTGACTTTCTTACCTAGTTTATAAACGGTACCCGAATGTCTTCCAACTGCTTTATAATTTCCTTCATAATTTGTAGGTTCAGGCATACTTTCAAAAGAAATAAATCCTTCGCAAAAGTTCTCGATCAATTCTACAAACAGACCTCGTTCAATCATTCCACTAATAACGCCATCAAAGGTTTTTCCAATATGCTTTTCTAAATATTCCGCTTGTTTATATTTAATCGACTCTCTCTCTGCAGCCATTGCTTTTCGTTCTTGACTAGAAATATGCTTACACATAGTTCCCAGTTCTTCTTCATCTGCACGATAAGTAGCGTCAATATTCTTTTCCAATAATCGATGTACTAGTACATCGGAGTATCGTCGAATTGGTGAAGTAAAATGCGAATAGTTATCGAAGGCTAAACCATAGTGTCCTATGTTTTCTGTAGAATATTCCGCCTTAGACATGGTACGAATGGCCAATGGTAAGAGGACTTTTAATTCCTCCTTTTTGACGCTTTCTTTGGTTAATGCATTAAAGGTCGCTGCAATTTGTTTAGGTGTAGTAATTGCCATTTTAAAACCAAGTTCTGAGGCAAATAATGCAAAGTCAGACAATTTACTTTGATCAGGCAAATCATGGACTCGGTATACAAATGGAACGGCTTGACCGCCTTGTTTCTTTTGTATAAATGTAGCTACTTCCCTATTGGCTAACAACATAAAATCTTCAATCAGCATGTGTGCTTCTTTCCTAGATTTTAAGTATAACTCTACAGGATTTCCTTCTTCATCTAGTTTAAATTTAACTTCAGGAGATTCAAAATTAATGGCTCCATTTTTAAATTTTTCTTTTCTTAAGACTTTGGCAATTTTGTTCATTTGCTTTATTTCTGCTGCAAATTCACCTTCACCAGATTCTATAATTTCTTGAGCTTCCTCATACGTAAATCTTCGATCAGAATGGATTAAGGTTTTGCCAAACCATCGATCTACAATTTTATTATCCTTATCAAAAGTAAATACTGCGGAAAAGGTACATTTATCTTCTCCAGGTCTTAATGAACAGAGTACATTGGATAATTTTTCGGGAAGCATCGGGCAAACCCGATCAACCAAATAAACAGAAGTAGATCGTAAATAAGCCTCTTTGTCCAAAGCCGTTCCTTCTTTAATATAATGGGTAACATCGGCAATGTGTACACCGATTTCACAATTCCCATCTTCTAAATATTGAATAGATAAGGCATCATCAAAATCTTTAGCGGTATCTGGATCAATCGTAAAGGTGGTAATTTCTCTAAAATCTCGTCGTCGCTTAATTTCAGACTTACTTAATTTATCATTAAGTTTTTCCGATTCTGCAATTACTGCTTCAGGAAAGGTTAGATTAAACCCTTGTTGAATCAAAATGGATTTCATTTCAATATCTGCACTTCCACTTTTACCAAGTACATAATTTACTTTACCAATAGGGCTTTTTGTTTTGGCATCTTGCCATTTGATAATTTTCACGACTACTTTTTCTCCATTCTTAGCCTCTTTAATGTGTTCTAAAGGAATAAAAATATCGGTATTTAATCGTTGGTTATCTGGGATTAAGAAGGCATAATTGGTAGAAATATTAATTACTCCAATAAAATGATCGGTTCCTCTTTCTACAATCTCCAAAATGGTTCCTGTTGGTTTTGAGCCACGCTGGGACGCTGCATATTCTACCTTTACGGTATCTCCATGCATGGCATAGTTTAAACGTTTGGGAGGTACATGAATATCTACTTCTAAATCATCAGAGATAATAAAGGCGGAGCCTCTTCGAGTCATATCTACACGTCCTATCGTAATATTTCCTTTATTCCCTTTGTTTCCTTTACTTCCTTTATCCTCTTTCGAAGTAGAAAGTCGGTTTAACTTATATTTCCCATTTTCCAAAAGGGTGATTTGTCCTTTTTTGGCTAGACGTTCTAAAACAGATTCTAAGGTATCTACATTAACTGTTAGTCTGAGTTTCTTAATAATTTGTTTTGCGTGATAACGTTTCTTGGGTGATCGTTTATACAGTTTGAGTATTTCATAACTGAGATCACTTTTTTTCTTTGATTTATTTTTCTTTGTCATAATATTTTAATTAGATCCTTTGTTGCACAAGTATAATTTACTTGCCCGAAAGGAAGTGGTGTTTATCCGAATTTGTTTAAAAAAATCATGATGCGGTAATTGCACCAGAGATAAGATCAAGTTGAATTCGACGGCTAAGGCTTAGCTTTTCTTCTTGCAGTGTAGGAATACTTGCAAGTTGTTCGCCTGAATAAATAATAAATTCCCGATTGTTATTGATTTCGGTAATCGAGAACTTCAACATTGAACCATCGACAATAGTTCCGGACAAAGGTATTTTTTCTATTCGTTCCCCTTTTTTATTAAAGGAAACTAAAAAGTATTGATAGTTGAGTAAATCTCCATGCCAATAGACGAAAGCATCAATTTTTTCCGTTTGGGGTATGCGAAAACAGGCGATAAACTCCTCAAATTCATTGAGTTGATTCTCATTTTCATCTAGAATAAAATCAATCGCTTTTTCATTAGATAATGGTTTATTATCCTTAGAATACTTTCTATGATCGTCAGGATGAAGTTTTAGGGGAAGGGAAGCGATAGGGAATAAAGTTTTAAAGCTTTTATAGCCTTGTACAACTTTACTTTTTGATGATTTTGTCATAAAAGATAAATGGAATCAATAGGTAAATAAATAGATATTGGATAAAAATGTTAATTCCACCTATAAAGGTACAATTTTATTTTTAAACATGAATTGTTACTTTTTCTTTGTTAGTCGTTATATAAACATCATAGCCCGTTTTTAGTAGCTATGATTTCTTTTTTTTCGAAAAAAAATAACAACAAACACACTTATATTTACTGCTTTATTTATCGGTTTTTTCACCTTTAAATAAATGAATTATGTCCATACCAAAGTCTCCACGTCAAATTATGATCAATTTGATGTACCTCGTGCTAACTGTTTTATTAGCCTTAAATATATCCGCAGAAATCTTAAATGCCTTTTTTGTGGTCGATAAAGGGCTCAAAAAAAGTAATGAAATTATTGGACTGACCAATACTTCTATTTTAAATAATTTAAAAGGTCAGGCTGAAGTATACAAAGAACATGCTCCACTAGTAGAAGCTAGTGAAAAAGCCATTTTATTGACTGGTGAGTTAAAGGAATATATTAATGATTTGAGAGAAAATTTAATTAAGGCTTCGGGAGGTTATGATTTGAAAGGAGATGATCCGAGCTTACCAAAAAATAAAAAAGATAAAGACGTGACGACTCGATTATTGGTAGATGAGAAATTAGGAGAAGCATTGAAAGCAAAGATGGATTCTACCCGTACCCAACTTCTAGCATTAATCACGGAAGAAGAAAGAGAAAAAATTGCGTTACAACTTCCTTTAAAAATAGAAGATGATCCTAAAAAATTGAATGGATTATCTTGGTCAGAATATAACTTTAAGCAAATGCCTGTAGCCGCAGTCTTACCTTTGTTTAGCAAATGGGAAAATGATGCGATTACGGCGGAAACGGTGATTCTCAATCACTTTATAGCTAAGACCAATCAAGTGTTGGTATTTGATGAATTTGAACCCGTGATCTCAGGCAAAAAGGGATATATTTTTAAAGGGGAAGAATATACTGCAGATGTATTTTTGAGTGCTAGAAGTAGTCAGGTAGATAATGTCGCGATTCGGATAGATGGAAAATTGTATTCCGCACGTGAAGGGAAAGCCTTATTTAAAGAGATGGCGAGTAGCAATGGGTCCAAAGTGCATCAGGTGGAGATTGTAGTTACCCATCCTTTTACCAAAAAGAAGAAGAGTTATAAAAAGACCTTTAGCTATGAAGTTGGAGAACGGTCTGTAGCTGTTTCTGCAACGAAGATGAATGTCTTTTATTTAGGTGTAGAAAATCCGGTAGAAATATCTGTAGCAGGCGCAGCCAATCGAGATTTGGATGTCAAAATACGTGGTGGGAATGGGACAATTCAATCGGTACGCAATGGGCAGTATGTAGTAAAAGTCAATAAAGAAACGGAAAATTGTGAAATCAATATTAAAGGTGCTGGCTATAACGAAACACGAAAATTTAGAGTCAAAAAGATTCCAGATCCATTTGCTTATTTAGGTAAATCAAAAGGTGGTCGAATGAGTGCTGCAGAATTTAAGGCGCATGAAGGTCCTCGTCCAGTCTTAAAGAATTTTGATTTTGAGGCAACCTGTAGAATCTTGGGTTTTGAATTAGCTAGAGTTCCAAAAAAAGGGGATGCGCGTACAATTATTAACCCTACAGGACGTTATGGAAGAGATGGCATGCAATTACGTGATGCGGCTTCTAGAGGCGACAAATATTTCTTCAGCAACATCAAAGTGAAATGTCCAGGAGATAGTCGAGGTAGAGAGATTAATTCTATGGCATTTACAATAAGATAAATTAAACAATCAGGGAATGGAATCGATTCCATTCCCTATATTAAAACTTCAATATACTGATCAAATTTTACTTCATAAACCGATGTATTGATTAAGAAAAGGAATAAGACATTCTTTAGTTTTTGACCATTACATCAAGAATAATTTACCTTTTGACTTTTCCGGATTTTACCCATCCGGGGTGCGAATATTTTTTAACTAAAAGTAATTATTATGAAAAGGTATCATTTGATTGTACTCACTTTTTTGTTTGTACAAATTGCCATTGCTCAACCGACATTAACAGAAAGCGGAGATTTTTTAAATGAAGAGGAAAATACTCCAGTACTTACAGAAAGTGGAAAACCATTATATCCAGATCAAAGTACGGCTGCGGTAGCTACGCCATTAGACTCTCCATACAATCGACATTTAATGGCCAATCGGCGTACGCTTCCTTATGAGCATATTCGAGAAGCTGATGTGATGTGGGAAAAAAGAATTTGGAGAGTTATCGACACTAGAGAGCGCATGAATCAATATTTTGCTTGGCCTACTCGACCATTAGCACAAATTATTTTAGATCATGTGAAAAATGGAAATCTTACGGCTTATGATGCTATAGATGATCAATTTAAGCATCCAATGACCAAAGAGGATATTCAAGCAGATTTATTTGGTGTGGATACCTTTCCCATTTATGACCCAGACACTTATGAAATGCGAATGACTATAGTACCAAGAGAATTTAATCCTGAAGATGTAGTACGCTATCGGTTAAAGGAGGTTTGGTTTTTTGATGAGGAATCATCGCGTATGCATGTTCGTATTTTGGGAATTGCGCCTATGATAGAAAAAGAAATTGGAGAGACTGGACAAACGTTCGAAGTGCCTATGTTTTGGATTCATTATCCTAGTGCACGTAAAGTATTAGGGCATGAAATGGCTTTTAATGCATTTAATCAAACAGATCATAGAAGTTGGGAAGACATGTTTGAATCACGATATTTCGCAAGCACGGTGATCAAGGCAGCCAATGTGCATGATCAACGAATTCAAGATTATTGTAATGGGGTAAATGCTTTATTGGAAGCAGAAAAAATAGAAGAAGGCATCTTTAATTTCGAACACGATTTGTGGACGTATTAAAGGAGTTCTTTCAAAAAAGATGATAACGCAGTAAGTTATCGGTTTGTTTGTAAAAAGGCGGAGTAAAGACTCCGCCTTTTATATTTCACTCGATATGTATTTTGTCCTAGTACTTAGTCTTCTAATTTGTAA
>JAHDCJ010000081.1:0-1716 GCA_020629935.1 Saprospiraceae bacterium
AGTAAAGTTTTTTCTAAAAAATGTTTTTAAATTAATGCCTACCCAACAAAAAAAGTCAGTATCCCGATCTCGGAATACTGACTTTTTTATTTAAATCATTTCTCTTCTCTTATGGCCCAACCTTCACAATCGTATGCTTGAAGAACACGCGATCATTTACCAGTACAAAGAAATAAGTACCCGCAGCTAAAGAACTTAAATCCAATTCTAGAATATCAGAATCTTTATCTTGGGTCGTTTGGTTACGGATGATTACGCGACCCAATTGATCATAGAGCATATATTCTCCTTCTGGAATAAACCCATCTTCAAACTGAATACTGATTCTATCCAGAGTAGGATTAGGGTAGGCTAATATGTCTTTGATTGCATTGGACGTACGCTTAATCCAAATCACTTTACTGTATTCTGTATAGCCATCATGATCTACCATTTTAATACGATAGTAAAAAGATTGTGGCGGAACATCTTGATCAAGATATACATACGTTTGTCCTTGCGTGCTATTTCCAGTAGCTTCTATTTTATCGCTAATTGCTCGGAAAGCTAATCCACTTTGAGAACGTTCTACAATGAAATGTGAAGCATTAATTTCTGTCGCCGTAATCCAAGTCAATTCATTACTTTGTTCTTTTTTAACCCCATAAAAATCAACTAACTCAATAGGGAAAGTTGGACATGGAGGACCTGTAGAAACCGTTAAAGAAACCACGGCTAAACGATAACAACTGCCATCATCTACTCTAGCATAAAGCGTTGAAGTACCCGAAGTATAAGGGGACGATAATGCGCTCATTCCTAAATCTGCATTGGCAATGGAACTATGGTAAGTCACCGTATTGCTGCCTGCTACATCTACAGTGGCATCTAAATCCGTTAAGACAAAACTTGCCATTCCATCTATACCCGCACATTCTGATAAAGAGGCTGGCATAGTCGTTGGAGAAGGGGTTACCGTTAAAGTAACTTCCGCCGTTTCATAACATCCATTATTATTGGTCACCCTTGCGTAGATGGTTTCTCCAGAACTATTATAAGGCTCTGGTAAAATACCTGTTCCCGCTTGTGCTGCCGCTAAATTTGGATGGAAAGTTACGTGGAAACCATTGTCTCCATCACTATCATCCGCATCGCCATCGCCATCAGCATCAATAGTACTTCGTAAGGTTTTAATATCAAAAGCAATCGTTCCATCTCCATCATCGCAAGAAGCCATTGCAGCCGTATTGGCAACTGGACTTGCATCTATACTCAAGGTCACTTCGGCGACTGCAATACAACCACCCATATCTTCTACTCTTGCATAGACAATAGTGCCATCCGTAGCCACATAAGGACTTACCAATTTGAACACATCAGGTGTACTATCAAAATTAGTGTCTGCACCATCACCAGCAATGGCATCGGCCGCAGTAGCATAATATCCTTCGGTAAGATTCCCCGCATCTCCGTCTAAAGTAGAACCATCTCCATCACCTTGATCATCGACCACAGTATTAGCTAACGTTAAATCAAAATCACTATCTGTTGGACAAATGATCAATTCATGATTAGCGACCACTGGACCATTTACATTAAAGGTTAATTGGCCATTGGCAATACATGCTCCACTGCCTAAAATTTCTACTCGGGTATGAATCACTTCTCCATCACTTATGGTATAAGGACTAGCCAAAGGGTTGTCTCCACCTAAGGTTGCAGAAGAAGCATCGGCTA
>JAHDCJ010000081.1:1816-9938 GCA_020629935.1 Saprospiraceae bacterium
TAAGGACTAGCCAAAGGGTTGTCTCCACCTAAGGTTGCAGAAGAAGCATCGGCTAATGAATTGTGGAATGAAACCGTATAACCAACATCTCCATCTGTATTATCTCCATCACCATCTCCATTTGGATCTGACATATCTGCATAAGCGTTTAAATCTAATGCTACATTTCCATCCCCATCGCCATCATCACATACGTCAATCGTATGATTAGCAGAAGCAGGAGTATATACTCTTAGTGCAACGGATGCAATAGCGTAACAATTATCAGTAGGATTATTAATCCGTGCATAAATTAGTGTGCCATTAGATGCCGCATATCCTACAGGATTAATAGGAGCAGGTAATTGTGTGTTGGGATCAAATGCATTGGCATCGGCTAAACTAGTATGATAAGTTACTGCATAACCTTTATCTCCATCACTATCGTCTCCATCTCCATCACCGTCTGTATCAACCGTGGTAGTCGCATCATTTAAATCGAAATCCACTGTACCGTCTCCGTCATCACAAGCTTCCAATAAGGCATCCGTGCCTTCTGGAGAATCACAACAAGTAACTACATTGATGGTCACTTTCCTAGGATCACTTTCACAACAGAATGTAGGGTCAATGGTAGTCACCCAATAACTGTATACTCCAGGAATAATATCACCACTCGCATCTTCAAGATCAACTAAAGGATCAAAACAAGCAGTTTTAGATGCTAAAGGTATACCTAATGTTCCATTGTCATCCGCATAGAAATTATAACCTAAACCACAAAGACCAGGTTTTGCTGTTCCTAAGATATGGATATCATCTACCCCAAATTGTCTAAATTCAGTTTCAGCTCCCCATGCATAAATTCGGAAACTAATAGTACATGCACCAGCAATAGAAAGTGGAATTTCTAAAGGATTGTCCGCATAAGAACCATTGGGTATTATAGTTTGAAGTAAACTAAAATTACCTCCATTGATAGAAACATAAACGGCCATTTGTGCATTAGTAAGATCTCCAGGCATTCTATGTTTTGTGGAGAAGGAAGTAATGTCCAATACATAACCCGGACCTGAATTATAAGTAAATTCTAAATAATCTTCGGTATCAAAAACCTCTTGAAATGTGGCTTCATTTACATTGTTCGCTCTAAATCTAAATTCATTTCCAACGGCTGTCGAGCCTGATCCTCTGGTGGCACATTCGGCTGACCAATAAGTTCCACTAGGAATATCTACTACGGGACAATCGGGAAGGAATTTTTTATATCTATCTGCATATACTAATGTTTCTTCGTCTCCAGATAATGGAAATCCGCCACCTGTTGGACAGATATTCGTTACCCCTGCGTTTTTATAAGTCGCTGGACAAATGAAAATATCTTGCACTGATGGTGCCGCATAGTTTGCACAAGAGGTTCCACAAGTAGCTACAAAAATATCTACAGGTTCAATATCTACACATCCTTTATCATCACCTACTTTTAAATAGTAAGTAGATGTAGATGTAGGGGAAACTATAGTAGAGGCTAATTGAGGAGTGCCAGCTTGGGCATCAGCAAAATTAGCGTAATAGGTAATTGGTGTATTTGCCGTTGCATTTCCATTATAAATAATATTTAATGTAGCTAAGTCAAAACTGTCTCCTGTACCATTACAAGGATCGTAACAAATACCTGGAGTATCTGTCGTACTAATATCCACAGGATCTACATTTCTGAATGGAACAATAAGCGGTTCACAAATAAATCCACATCCTCCTTGTACATCTACTCTTCCGATCATGGCACATGCAGATGCGGCATAGTTTACAGGAATTGATAGGGTTCCTCCTGAAGGAATATCAACAGCAATAGTTACTAATTGTGATCCAATAAGATTATCTCCTCCGTCAATGATTCCATCGTAATTTACATCTTCAAATAATTCTAAATTAAAACTATTGTATGTACTAGAAGCTAAAACAGTTGAACTTCCTTCATTGACTAATTCTAAGGTTCCTGTTAATGGATCTGGTGCGCAACCCGAAATATTAAAGTTAGCTAGACCCAATTCATATCGGTCTATACTTACTGCACTAACTACAGTTGCTGATGGTAAAACCACACTACATGTTCCTCCTGAAGCTCCTGGGCATGAAGAAGAGGCATTGATGTACGGTTGAATTTTTACTCCCAAACCTGTTTCACCACAGTCTAATCCTGGGTTAGCAGTTAGATTTATAGAGAAAGAGGCATCGTCTCCTGTCGCCTCGATATTAAATACTGTAGATCCGTCGGGTAGGGTAGAAGTGGTAGGCGTAGAGGTATTCGAAATATTGGTATAACTCTGATAAGTAATTGAAGAAGGAATGGTAATTTGAATGGCATCAAAATCGGCATCGTCTCCTTCTATAGCTACTGTTAATGATTCTTCTTCTCCACTACATGGATTGAAACTAATATCATCAATAGTAACATCTACTTCATTCGGTAATGTAATACCATCAATTAATAATCCTTCACCTGCATCAAAGTGACTATCTGCAAAATCACCACAAATGTTATTCGCACTAATGTTAAAATCAATAACACTTCCTACTACAAAATCACATTCTGTACGTACTTGAAAATTTAAAAACATTTGATTATATCCATTCTCTAATTCACTTACTCCTGGGAAACCTCCTACAAAGTCAGTTCCAAATTCAGTAACGTATTGATTTAAATCGGTAATTGTATATTGATAAGGATCTAAAGGATCTTGAACAACTGCCGCACTAGGAATCGCATAAGTATTTCCATCCCATTCTAAAGAAAAGGTAGCAGGTAAAACTGAAATGTTTGGAGGTATAGTCAATTCCATGTCCATTCCAAAAAGAAAACCTAATTTTCCATTGGATAGTTGGACTCTATAATCTTGATCGCTACATAAATCCGTAACATTAGACGCACTTACATCCGCAATTTGTATATCATATACTGGTCGCTTAAATGTGAAATTTAAAATTTGAGCTTCACATAAATCGGTGAAATCTGTAATCATAGTAGGCGCATCATTACAAGTATATCCTACGGCTATTTGAATGGTGTCTGGGTCTAGTCTTGAGCAATCTGCATAAGACCCACTTATACAAATAGGCGTACTTCCATTGGTTCCTAAAGGCGGAAGATGGTAAAGATCATTTATTGGAGTTAATAGTGTTCCTTCATTATCACAGTCTGCATAGAAACCATCTATACTCACGTCTGCAGGTTTTTTTAAGACATAAAAGAAAAGGTTACTAGCTTCTGAATATCTAGATTTATTGACTAATTCCATATTCCAATCAAAATTAAATCCAGCAGGATCAATTAGGGTTGGATTAATTTCAAGACTAGTCATTTCATATTCTGGTGGAAAATATTCAATACAAAAAACTTCGCTGTCATCGTCTTCCACCTCAATATACGATGCTGGATTAGAAGTCCCATCACTAAAAACACCATCAAATCCTTGGACAGGGAAAACCTCTCCACATTGTTTAGTTTCTGGAGTTACACAATCTACAGAAAGATATAACGTGAGCACCAATACATAAGCTTCGTCTATTCCACAGTTACTTGGAGTAATTCCAAAAATATTCTGTACGTCAATATCTAATGTACTTGCATTTAGAACCAAATTCGCATCGCTTGCATCTAAGTCGCTATGCTTAATAGAATTATAACCACTTCCTGTACCGTTTGAAGTCCGAAGTTCAATATCTATTTTTTCAAAATCATAACCATTAGGAATGAGTACTTGCTCACTCACTGGGTAGTGTAATTGTCTGTTTTCACAACGGAAAAAATCAAAGTAAGGACTTCCTGTTAGATGTTGTTTTAACTGATATGAAAATTGGACAAGTTCACATCCATCAACTTGTTTGCTATTGGAAAGTTGTCCTGTTTCGCTAACACTACCTGCCATTAAAAAACGAGTATATTGGAATGGTGGGCCACAATTATTTGCAGGATTACCATAGGCTCCATTATACACCCATAAACGATTAGTTACGTTTAAAGAGATTACCGCATTATTTATATCTTTTAAAAATCGCGTATATACTTTTACTTCAAATTCATCATCCACAGTGTAGTCTGGGAAACCTGCGGGTAAGCAAGATTGACTTATCAAATTCGCTACACTTAAATCTATATGAGTGGCTGTTGGACTAATAGGCAATGTACAAGAATAGGTTGTTCCTGTAAGCGCCTCGGTTATGTTTACTTCTGCTTCAATGTATTCCATATCAGTAATAGAAACATTGGTGCTGGTTAAATCCATATCGATATAGGCATTGGAGAAGGTAGGCGCAGGGGCACCATTATTATCTACAATGATACCAGTAAATACCGTTTCTAATGTATCGCCAGCCACAATTCTATTGTACATTGGCTCTCCACATAGTGCATCTAAACATCCATAATTGTGGCGTTGACCACTGACTTCCCATTGTATTCCTTCACAAGGACCACAGCAGGTATTACATCGAATAGTAGCTGTTCCTCCAGCTACATCTTTACACTCTAAAGGAACCACACATCCGCCACAATCATTAGGTAAGAAATTTACTTGGTTGGTGATTACCACAGGATTGATTCCACAACATGTAGATGCTTCTGTACAATCAGGACAAACATCTACACAAACTTGTGAACCTTCTGGTTGAAATCCAAGAGGCATCGGTGCAGTAAAAGTAATGGTCAATGTTTCTACTCCCAAAGGGCTCGTATTGATGACCGGCGTACCTGCCCAAATAATTCCATTTTCATCTGTCCAATTAAATGGATCAGAATAGGTCGCATCTAAACCTTGAGAAATTTCAAAATTCATTTCAATCGCACAACCATCACATGTAGCTATATCTACGTCTTGATTTATCCAATTATCTTCCCATTGGTAAATCGAATAACAAGCTGTTCCACAAGTGGTTAATTCGACGGGTAAATCAGGAGGAATTTGGCCGTAATCTAATCTTACATTTTCCCAAGAGTCTCCACTCGTACGAATATTCGTACCACAAATATTTTCAAAACTTGCATTTTGAACACTTGCGCCTTGATGTTCGTTAACAGTATTACAACCACTTTCACAACATCCATATTGATCAAATCCAATAGTCATAGAAGCCATGTTGGCTACTGTTGGTATACAAATTTCTACTTTCGTTACAGGAGTACTTCCTCCAACTCCACATCCTCCTGCTTGATTTCCTTCTTCTACGGTTATCGTAGCATTAGTGCCATCAATCAAGGCGCCATCAATAGTGAAACTATCGAAATCTAATGCATTTTGTCCCGGTCTATCTGCACGTACTTCAAAGCAAACCGAAGTCGCGTCACTAGGCGCGGTATTGTCTACGGTAAACGTTCGGCTAATCCCACTTGAAGGACAAGAAGTATAATTTTCATTTAAGGTAAATCCAATAATCGGATCGGGTGGGGCGATCGTGGATGCAGAAGTATAGCCTTCTACCGTTTCGCATACTTCAGAGAAACACCCCCAAGTTGCCATATGTGTAGTAGGAAGTTTTAAACAACCACTCGCGGTATATGATTCTGTAATTTGGATACATTCATTAAAACCAAGTGTATTTTCCCCATCAGGTACAATCACACCACCAGAAACGGGACCTCCAATGGCTAGAATATCTGCATTGGTAATCGTAATACTTCCTGAAGGAGTTCCAAAGGGCGTAGAGGTTCCATTCACTGTGATTTCATCTAGAATAAGTCCGTTTTCAGAAGTACTTGTATAATTGAATGAACCTAGATCACCTAATCCATTATTACAAATAATAATACTTCGACTAAAATTATCATCAAAGTTTAATCCGGTGACATTTTCGTTAGTAAAACTTAGGAAGTTAATTACTGGAGAAGTTACTCCAAAAGTGGTACTCGGACAGGTTTCTTCTATAGTTCCGTCTGCATCACAGTCAATTTTAACTTCTATCTGCTTTTCTAAATTACCACCTAATGTAGCACATTGAATATCTACTTGGAAATCAATTGAAATGCTTTGGCCATCGGTAATAGGCAAATCGAAAATGGGTTGTGATAAATCACTAATGTCATTTTCAACAATTAAGCCGCCCACATCAGAGACCGAACTTGCTACATATCGAAACCCATCGGTCTTAGACAAGTCAATGGTTAGCAATCCTACACAATCAGTGCCAGAGGTGTTGGCTACATTAATCGTAAACGTTTGCATTGGATCACAAACATTGAGATCCGATGGCATATTGTACGTTACAATATAGTTACTTCCAGGGCATTGGGCTTGTACAAACTGAATGCTTAAGAGTAATAAACTAAGTAATAATTGGGGTATTAGCTTGGTTTTAAAATGGTTAATTTTCACTTTTCTATTTATTTGTCTGGATGAAAAATATTTCACATAGACAAAATTCAAAGTTTTGTTATCTAAAAAATAATTATTTTACCGATAATGTGACATGGAGTTTGTGCTTGTGTTTTGTGAAAGGCCTGAAAATAATAGCTTTAGAATTAGATAATTCAAAGGAGTATTGCAGCATTCATTTTTTATGTATTAAAAATAAAATTAGACTACAGGTTTTTTTTGTGTCACAAATAGAAAAAAAACCTGATTTACGAATGCACTAACTTTTTACCTGTTAAAATTCAAATGATGACCAAGAATTTGAATTTGGCTGTAATCACCATTGTTTTGAACCTTTCTGCGGCTATTTTGAACCTTTCTGCAACCTTAGCAAGCCATAGCTTACCTACATTTGATTACCTCATTTTTTTAATAATTTCTTCATATTCATAATAAGATGCAGGCGGCACTGACCTTCTTTTTCAGTGAGTGCTGTCTGTATTTTTTTCTTCAAAAAAAAGAATGAATGCTCACTACATTCATTTTATATCAAAAAACATTTTAATAACCTCAAAAAAAGAATGTCATGAGCAAAAGATTACACTTTTTTCTACCTATGATTATGTGGGTACTTTTTACTCAACAGTTGAAGTCGGCCACGATTAATGTGCCCGCTGATCAAGCTACTATTCAGGCTGCAGTCAATGCTGCTGCCGCAGGAGACATGATTATAGTAGCCAATGGAACCTATAACGAATCCGTGAATATTGCATCTGGACCTGCGGGTATAACCATTAAGGCCTTGAATACAGGTATGGCCACAGTAAACGGTGGAGCAGCCCCTGCATTTCAAGCCTCTGGCCATACTGGAGATATTACCATTGATGGATTTAGCCTATCCTCTAGTATGGATAATGCAA
Organism: Saprospiraceae bacterium; assembly: GCA_020629935.1. Lineage (GTDB taxonomy): Bacteria > Bacteroidota > Bacteroidia > Chitinophagales > Saprospiraceae > JAHDCJ01. Next base: position 9,063 of record JAHDCJ010000081.1, read on the forward strand.
GTTCAGGTGTTATTGCTATAACTAATTTAACAGGGATTTTAACAGTAAAAAATAATACACTTACTGCTGCTAATACCCAAGGTATTCATCATATCACTAACGCTGCTGGAATAGAAACTAGATCTGTTATTTTGAATAATAGTTTTGGAAATTTTGGTAATGATGATTTGATTATTATTCAACCAGGACAAAATAATATTGGAGGCAATTCCAATATTTTGATTGATGGAAACATGACTTTGCCAACGGCATCTATACAAGATCGTGGAATTTTGGTTGAAATTGAAGCATCAAATGCCACCTCTATAGTTACCATTACCAATAATGTAATTGGAGGATGGAGCGCAGCAGGAAGCGGAATTGTTTTGAGAACTGGAACAGGAGCTCCAATATCTCAAAATTTAGATGTGCATTTTGTCATCGATAATAATACTTTAAATGCTCCTGATTCAGATGCAATTATTATTGATATGGATGGTTTTATGTGCGATGTTTTTGGTATTATCTCTAATAATACCATTAATGGAGATGGTGTGAACACTGAAGATGGTATTTTTTTAGATAGTGATTCTACCATTGATGGGGGATCTGCTACTATACATATTCTTAATAATAACATGACAGGTATTTCTGATTCTGGAATACTTGCACGCCCATTTGTGGATGATCCGAATACGGTAACTTGGAATTTAGTTATTGACGGAAATACAATAGACAATCCTAACGAAGATAATACCGCAGGTTTTGTCGAAGCAGGTATTCTAATTGATGATGCCTCTGGAATTGATGATGAAAGATATATCGTTAATGTAGAAATTACTAATAATACAATTACGAATGTGGATGCAGCGAATACGCTTTGTATTTCCATTGAAA
>JAHDCJ010000081.1:10038-22446 GCA_020629935.1 Saprospiraceae bacterium
AATAATACAATTACGAATGTGGATGCAGCGAATACGCTTTGTATTTCCATTGAAAGACCAACGACGACTACAGTAGCCACAGCAGTGATTAACTATGAAGTTTCTGGAAATAGTTGTCCAGCTACGGTATCAGGTGGCCCTACATCTACGGTAGACCCAGTACCCAATTCATTAAATCTATATAGTATTGGAAATTTAGTTTGGGATGATATCAATGAAGATGGATTGAAAGATGTAGGGGAGCCAGGATTAGAAGGAGTGGAAATTAGTTTTACTGGAGCGGGTATTTCTGGGAGTACATTTACAAATGCCAATGGTAATTATAATCTACCTGCTTTACTTTCGAATAATTATACCTTAACCGTCGTTCCTCCAGCTTCTCATCCTTTTGTTACACTTCAAGGCGTTGGATCAAATAATATGATTGATAGCGATTTTGATCAAGGTACTAAACAAGTAAGCGTAACCCTTCTTGCGAATGACGAGACCATAGATTGTGGTTTATCCACTTCTACAGTAGTTGCATCAAGTCCAGAAATTAATGTCCAAGGTTTGGGTATGAATATTTTAGACAATGACATGTCGCCTATGGTTGGAGACAATACCGATTTTGGAAATGTACTAACTTCTGGTTCAGATGTGCATACCTTTACTATAGAAAATACAGGGACCGCAGATTTAACGGTAAGTACCATTGTTGTTTCAGGTACCAATCCTACTGATTTTACCCTAGGTGGAATTACTTTACCAGCCACCGTTTCCGCAAGTGGAAGTACTACGTTTACACTGACTTTTATCCCCGGAGGTTTAGGAAGCCGTACAGCAACCGTTACAGTTAATAATAATGATGCCGATGAAGCAGCATATGATTTTGCAGTTCAAGGAACGGGAGTTGCCCCAGAAATCAATGTGCAAGGACAAAGTATGTCTATACTCAATGGAGATGCGACACCTTCTACTGCCGATGACACCGACTTTGGTGACTTACTTGTAATGGGAAGCGATATGCATACCTTTACCATTGAAAATACGGGAACAGGAGATTTAAATATCTTAGGTATTCTCCTAAACAGTACACCGCACTTTAGCATTAGCGGAATTACTACTCCGTTGACTATTGCTTCAGGAGGAAGCACGACCTTTAATGTTACTTTTAATCCACAAAGTGCGGGCTTACAAGTCGCATCCATAACGATAAACAATACCGACTCTGATGAAAGTCAATATGTCTTTGTGGTGCAAGGGACAGGGGGATTACCTGGAGCTGCCCTTGATTTTGATGGAACAAATGATTATGTGGCAATAGCAAATGCGCCAGAAAATAATTTTAGCTCTACAAATCTATTTACTATTGATTTTTGGTGTAAGGTAAATGCAAATTCAGGAACCTTTGCATTCGTCAATAAAGGCGGTGGCGGTGGAAACGAGCAATACAGTTTTGATATATTTAACTCTAGTTTTAGGTTTTACGTAAACTCAGGTTCGAGCTTTACTGTACTTAGTATGCCCCGATTGACAGTAGCTGAAGGATGGGTACATATTGCAGGTACTTATAATGGGTCTTCTGGTGAAATGAACTTATATAAAAATGGTGTTTTAGCAGCAAATACAAGTTCTGCCGTGTCCACTTTAAAAACAACAACAAATCCTTTTGCATTTGGAGCTCAGGCATCTCCTTTAAATCAATATTTAAATGGTCAACTGGATGAAGTACGTATTTGGAATAGGGAACTTTGTTTAGCTGAAATTGTAGCCCAAAAAGATTGTGAATTAACGGGTACAGAAGCTGGCTTAGTGGGTTACTATCAATTCAATCAAGGTATTGCAGCTGGATCAAATGCTGGTGAAACCACCTTGAATGATCTTACTTCAAATAATAATGGAACATTGACGAATTTTGCCCTAACAGGAGCAACGTCTAACTGGGTTGCTCCTGGTGCTGTAACAACAGGAACTAGTTGTGCAGCTTATCCAATAGTCGGTATTTCTACGGCAGATGTTTGTACCTCTTTTTCAAATACAATAACCGCTGGTGCAGGTTGGACAACAATAAATGATGGTTCTGGCAATCCTATTATCGCGATTAATGCACCAGTAGGTGTAGATTTAGGTACTGTAACCGTAGAATTGATGCGAAATAGTGCCATTCAAGCTTTTAGTAATTTTGATGGTGTAGTATTAAAATTGCTTCCTCGATATTATCATATTTCTTCGAGCCTGATTGGAGAGAATACGCCTTTCCCTTCTAACGTAGGTGTTCGTTTTTACTTTACAGAATCGGACTTAGCGGCTATGAACGCTTCTGCATTAGGAGATGTAGGTGTAAGTACATTTACTGCTGCTGATCTTGATTTTACACATTATAGTGGTCCAGATCAAGATTGTAATTATGCCAATAATATAAAAAACCCAGCTAATAATGAGCTTATTGCAAGTACCACCTATTCTGCTTTTGGATGTTATGGTCATAGTTTAGAATTTAACGTTAGTCATTTTTCTGAGTTTATTCCGCATGAGCCAGCAGGTGCAGCTTTACCTATTGAGTTAGTCGATTTTACGGCCAAACTCTTGGCTAATGAAACGGTACAACTCGATTGGCAAACCGCTACAGAAATCAATAATATGGGCTTTGAAGTTCAACGTAGTAAAAATGCTAGAGATTGGGAAAGTTTAGGTTTTGTAGAAGGCGCAGGAAATAGTGAGGAATTACTTACTTACTCATTTGTAGATGCTAAACCTAACATTGGGTTTAATTATTATAGACTACAGCAATTTGACTTCGATGGAACGACTTCCTTTAGTACAGTAGAAGTCGTTAAATTACAATCGGATTGGGAAATTTATCCTAACCCAACCAAGGATGGACTAGTAAACTTAGACTTTAGTACTTCGCAAAATGAACCGATTCAAATTAGCGTATATGATATTAAAGGGGCAGAGGTTTATAGGAAAGATATAGATATTACTGCTGGTGATCAAAGTATAAATTTAGATATGGGATCCATTCATGTTTCAGGAATTTACATTGTGAAAATTATACATGGAACCGAAATGATTTACAAAAGATTAATGATTGAATAAAAGTAATTTGGGATTATGACAAAGGCTCCGCCTCATTCGATGTATGGAATGAGGCGGTTTTTTTATTTCAATTCTTATGTTGATTGTACTCTTTAAGCTTTCTTCAATTTATCTTGAAAACGTGTTCTAAATTTTTTCATCTTTGGATTAATCACTGCGATACAATACCCATAATTCGGATTTAAAGTATAAAAGTTTTGATGTTGTTCTTCTGCTGGATAAAAACCATTAAATGCACTAATCTCAGTAGTGATTGGTGCATTCCATAAAGGGGTGGCGACTTCTTTTAGCGAGCGTTCTGCAACTTCTTTTTGTTGATCATCATGATAAAAAATAGCCGATCGATATTGTGTGCCTACATCGGCTCCTTGGCGATTTAATGTAGTTGGATCATGTGTAGACCAAAAGACTTCTAAGATTTCTTCAAAACGAATTTGATTAGCATCAAAATGAATTTGCGCCACTTCTGCATGACCCGTTGTTCCATTCACTACCTCTCTATAGGCGGGGTTTTTTACATGCCCTCCAGAAAACCCAGAGACCACAGATTCAACACCAATGAGTTCTTGAAAGACTGCTTCTATACACCAAAAACATCCTGCACCTAATGTGGCGATTTCTATTCTTTTTTCCATAATTGTTTTAATTCGTTTAGTAATTACATCAACAAAATCGAAGCACTAAAGTTTAATGAAAATGCTTTCGATTTTTTTCTAAAGACCTCCATTGATCCGCTTTAAAGATCAAGACCTCAAAGGCTCCCGTTCCTTCTTGATAATCCGCTTTTACTTGTAATTTTAGCGTATCGCCTACAATAATGGTTTGGTCTAAATATTCTGAAATGCCATCATTGTGATGAAGCACCATAAAATCTCCAGGTTGTTCGTCCGCTCTTTTCCCATAAACAAAATGATAGGATTCTTCTGCTTTAATGATCATATAACTAAAATCATCGCATAAGGTCAGTCCTTGATCATCCATCATTCCCATTCGCATATTTTGGGCAAGAATGAATTGGATCGGATAGGTGTTGTTTAATCGATATGGCTTTTCTGATAAATCATGTAAGATGGTTTTTCCAAATAAAATTAAGGTATCTTCTTGATATACCGCATGCACAAAATTTGACCAATCACAGTAATCTTGCTTTTTAAATTGAGCTAATTTTTTCTTTGTCTTTTGGAGGATTTTAATTTCAGTAATCTCTTCAACGGTAAAATTCCCAATACTATCTAGTGTTTCATTATAGATAGCATAAACATGGGGTATGAGTAATCCTTTTTTAAGGTAAGCTTCAAAATTGGGTTGAATTATCGTATCTTCTTCCACCGATTCATCAGCCATCGTTTTTTCTATTTTGGTTGTCGTAGTAGCAATAGATGCTGTATCTTTAATAACCATCGTAGCATGATCTTGGTTGGGCTCATTTACTTGTTTGCAACTCGCAATAATTATTATTAAAGCACTTAGGAATAAGAATATTTGGGGCATAATTTAAGGGCTTATTTTTTATTTTTTTTTGAAAAACCATAGAGCACTTGTTCTTGAAAAGTCTCTGGAAAATCTTCCATATCCGGAAACCCTAATTTAATGTCTTGCCCATCATGTGGAATATGTGCCGTACCAAAAATATAATCCCAAAAACTAAAGGTTAATCCAAAATTGATCCCATAAGGATGACTTTTGGGCAAATCGTAGGCATGATGCCAAATATGCATTTGTGGGTTATTGAAAATATACTTCAACGGTCCAAGAGGAAGTTTAAAGTTGGAATGATTAAAATGTCCAACGGCTAGCGCAAAAATATGAACAATGAAAAAATCATTTAAGCCTATTCCCACCATCGCTAAAGGGATATATTGGATAAAACTATAGACTACATTTTCCATCCAATGATACCGTAAATGTGCAGCAAAGCCCATTTGTTCTACCGAATGATGGACTTTATGAAATTCCCATAAAAAAGGGACTCGATGAAGTAATCGATGCGTCCAAAAATGAACAAAATCTTTGACTAGAAATACAAAAAGTAGATGTACCCAAACAGGCCAACTTTTAACTTCTATAGCCACTAAATTAGTAATGCCAAATAAACCTAAAAAATCATTGAATAAATCCACGAATACACTCGAAGCCGCATTGTAAATGATCAATGAGAATAAAAAGAAGTTGAAAAACATATAAAAGAAATCCAACCAAAAGTCTTTTCTAAACTTTGCTTGATTCGGCCTCCAAGGTTTAAATTGCTCTAAAGCAAAGAAAAATAGAGACACCAATAAAAGCATGTAAAAGTAATTATTCCAACTGGGTTGGGTAATTTCTCGCCATAAATAACCGGCATAACCTGCATAGGCTTCACCTATAGTTTTTAATATTTCCACGATCTAAAGTTAGTTCAAAAATTGAAGGTAAATTGTCTTTGTTTATACTTCTACTTAAAAATATCATTTTTTAATAAACATCTTAATCATTTTGTTGGTTTATTGTACATTATCAGAATTATGTCAAGCTTTTTGTTAAATCCTTGTCACTCTTGAATAGATGCCTAGGGAATGTTTATTTTTATGAAAAATTAGTTTACCATGAGGAATTTGAAATGGTGTTTTTTTATGATCTTTTACCCTTTTGTTTTAATTGCACAAGGATCGAATGCTTTTGATCAGATTAGTGTAGGAAATTCCTATACGAACCAAACCTATTATAAAGTTTCTGATGGTAGTCAAAGCACCATATCGCTAGAAAGTTGGGATCTTGCCTTTTCTGTTTTCGATGATTATGATGCTGGAATTCATTATAATGAAGGCGCTGCTTTAAATGGCGCTATAATGGAATTGTTTGAAGCACCCAATAAGTTATTTTCTGATAATATTGGTCTTGCAGATTTAGATACCCTTCTCCTCAATGAAGAGATTTCATGGAATGAAGGCGCTTTTAACCGTTTAAAAGATGATACGAATGGGAATGATCGAGGTTGGGGATTATACGATGGTACGCAAGTCATCGGTAACCGAGTTTTTGTGTTAAAGCTTAGAGATGAATCCTATAAAAAGATTTTTATCCAACATCTTAATGGAGGATCATATCAATTTAAGTATGCCAATTTAGATGGAACTAATGAAGTTTCTCATAGCATTAATAAAGCGAACCACAATGGAAAGACATTAGCTTATTATTCAATAACCAATAATGAAGAAGTGGATATCGAACCCTTAAATTGGGATTTGTTATTTACTAGATATACTACCCTCGCCACAGATGGAATGACGTTTATCGAATATAACCTTACAGGGGTACTTTCGAATGAAGGCATCCGAGTGGCTCAAGCCAATAATGTAGACGTCAATACCGTAAATTATTCCAGTTATTCGAATGATTTTACGTCCGAAATTAAAAAAATTGGTCATGATTGGAAAACCTTCAATCAAACGTTTCTTACTTGGTCTATTGAACCAGATCGAGCCTATTTCTTAAAAGACGAAAATCAACAAGTTTGGAAACTTGTTTTTATCGATTTTGAAGGATCAAGTACAGGAACTACTACCATTGAGAAAGAACTTGTAGGTACATTAACCACGACCGAAAATCCTATGCTGTTTTCGGAAATATTATTGGCACCAAATCCTACACAAGGAGATGTTCAGCTTATCTTCTCTCAAGAAAATAATTCAGATATCCAAGTGGATATATTCAATGCTTTAGGACAAAAAATGCATACTTTTCCTTTTAATGGAAAAGCAGGTTTAAATGTCATTCAACTTGAAAGTTTAAATCTTCCTAGTGGAATTTATTCATTAAGTTTAACAGGGGAGGGAAGTAGAGTAACCAAGCAGTTGGTGGTGGTAGAGTAATTATGATGTTTGTTTTTTGTTTGTCCTTTTCCTTGATGAAAAGAACGAAAAATCAAGACTTATTTTCTTTCTTAACGCATTTAGTACATTAAAATACCTAAACAAAATAAACTCGCTGCGCTCAAACAGTATTTTGTTTTTAACGGTATTTTAACGTACTAAATACTAAAAGAAAAAAGGTCGAAATTAGTTTTCTATTATTGGTTTTATCGAGATTTTGATGTTTTCTGATTTAAGGTGAGATGAACAAACATCAATGCAAAAGGTGAGGAAGAAATTCGATCTTAGGTTTAGTAGATTGTATTTACAATCGTATGTTTTATAGTTGTTTAATTCCAGATAGTGAAGTTTTTTTAAGAAAGATAATTGAGCATACCAAAACCTCGAAGAAAGGATTGACTTTAAACCAAATTCGACCTCTTTCATTTTAGTGTTTTATTTGATCTATAACCGTTAAAAACAAAATATTGTTTGAGCGCAGCGAGTTTATTTTGTTTAGGTTATAGATCAAATAAAATGCGTCAAAAAATGAAATAAGTCTTGATTTTTCGTTCTGTGCATCAAGGAAAAGGACAAATAATACAATAAAATAAAAAAACAAAACTCAATCCTTCCCCATTTCCCCAATATGCTTCAAAGAAATAATCAATTCATCTTTTGAATCACTATCTACCTTAGGAATAAATGAAATCTCTTTTATTTCCCCAGGAACAAGGTCGAAAAAGTTATCAGAAAAATGTCCTGCAATATTAGAAGTTAGCATCACCTGTTGAGCCAAATATTTACTTTTTAATTTGATTGATGCATGAGTTATGTGATTACTCACTTCAATAGATATTTCAGGATCAATCCGTATTACTTGATTATGTTTTACAGGAAAAAATAATTGCTGATCGACTACATTATTAGTCGCTTCATTGTATAATTGTAAACGCAAAAAATGTTGATTTTTGTTTGTTTTATCCCACCAATTTGATGTAGAGAAACTCAAATATTTTTTACTCGTATTGGGAAGAATAGTCAAGGGTTGATAAACAAGGTTTTCAATAACACTGGAATCTTTGGTCGTTTGACCTTGATCAATAATCAAGGTTAAATCTTGATTCGATAATTGATCTGAAATCCCATAGATATGGATCGAATCTTTATCTTCAACCACACTCAAAATGATGGGTTTAAATACTTCTTTTGTCGCATATTGTAAAGCTTTCCATTCCCCATAATAATCTCGACTTGACCAAGAGGCCACAGGCCAACAATCATTGAGTTGCCAATATAAAGTACCCATACAATATGGTCGATTTCGTCGATGCGCTTCCATCCCTTTTCGCATGCCATAAGCTTGTACCACTTGACTCATATACACAAAGTCTTCAAAGGCATTAGGCACAGGAAAATCTCTACTCATATATTCTTTGATTAGCTTATTTCCACGTGGATGTTTTTGATGTACATTCATTACCTCAGATTTCAAATCATAGTCTTCAGGTAAGGCAAATTTTTGTATGGTGGACATCGAAGGAAAAGATTGGAATCCAAACTCGCTCATAAATCGAGGAACCTTTTTTTCAAACATTTCAAAAGGTTCGGCATCATGCCAAACACCCCAATAATGGGCATCACCTTCAAACTGATGTTTCGGATTCCCTCGACCATATTTTGGCGATGATTCCCAATAAATTCCATCTACGGTATGTGCTTCGACTAAACTAGGCAGCATCTTTTGAAAGACGGCTTGATAGTCGCCCCAAACTCGTTTGTTTTGTTTGGGTTTAAACACTTTTTGCCAACCCCAACGATGCCAGCCTTCCGAGTTTTCATTATTGCCACACCAAAGGGCAATGGAAGGATGATTGCGTAGTCGCTTGATATTAAATTCGGCTTCTTTTTTGACATTGTTTAAAAAAGATTTATCTCCAGGATACATGGCACATGCAAACATGAAATCTTGCCAGACTAAAATTCCAAGTTCATCACAAAGGCTATAAAAAATCTCTTTTTCATATTGGCCGCCACCCCAAACACGCAACATGTTCATATTGGATTTTACCACATCATTCAATAAGTCTTTATAATGCTGATCGCTTACACGACCTTGTAAAATATCCATTGGAATATAATTAGCCCCTTTCATAAACGTGGGAATACCATTTACTGTAATGTAAAAAGATTTTCCTTGGTCATCTTTTTCTTGGATTAATTTTATGGTACGTAATCCAATCTTTATTTGCTGAGAAGCCAATTGACTTTCTCCCTTTTTAATTTTTATTTCGAAAGTATACAAATGAGGTGTTCCCATGGTATGAGGCCACCACAAAATAGGATCTAAAATAGAGTAGGGGATACGTACTTTGTTTTTTCCTTTATTGCTTTTGATGGGAATAGAATTTAGCTTTTCATTTTCGTTCCATATCTCCATTTCATAGGTAGAAGATTGGTTGCTATGAAATTGAACTTCAGCTTCTAAACGTGCAATTTCATCAAGAATTTGTAATTGTCTTACGTGGATATCTTCAATTCGAAGTTGATTCCAAGCCTTTATTTGGATAGGTCCAGAAGGGCCAATAGTAACGATTCGTGGGCCCCAATCCCAACCAAAATGAAACTGTGGTTTCCGACTAAGGACACGAGGGCCTCCAGGAAGTTCGTAGCGCATTTGGTTCCAATCTTTTTCGGTTTTTTTTATTGGCGAAAAAAATACAATGCGTAAATTATTCGCTTTTTGTTTAAGTTGATTTTTGACATTGACTTCATAGGAGAAAAAATAATTTTCTGTATTCAAAATCATTTTGCCATTTAAAAACACTTGAGCATAAGTATCTAATCCTTCAAAGTTAAGGATGATATTGTCCATGTTTAATATCGAAGGATCCACTTGGAAAGTTAGACGATATTCCCAATCTTTTTCTCCAATCCATTGTACTTTTTTTTCATTGGATCTATAGAATGGGTCTTCTATTTTGTTGTTGTTCAGTAAGTTGAGTTGTACGGAGCCAGGAACTTGAGCGTTTAGGTAATCGTCAGCATCTAGCGATTTAAATTGCCAGTTTTTATCTAAGTTCAAGATGGCAACTTCTTGAGCGATCAGGTAGAAAGAGAAATAAAAACATAAAAAGGTAAGCGAAATAAATGACTTAAACAGGGAATGTTTCATGTGTAAATGATATTGAATTGAGTGTATATAATTAAGATAATATTATTTTGAATAAAAAAGAATTGCGTAGTTGACTACATTATTGTATATTAGTAGTCAACTACATAAAAAAATATGAAATTTGTTAGAAATGCAGGAGCGTTATTAATCTCTACACGACTTAGGCAATTATCCGCTTTGTTTTGGGAAGATCGTGCAAAACTTTATAAGGAACAAGGGGTTTTGTTTAAACCCAATTGGGGTGTGGTAGTTATGTTGATTAAGCAACAGCCAGGTTGTACTATAAATGACATTGCCAAAGAATTGGGATTTGCACACACTTCGGTTTTGAAGATTGTTAAAGATATGCAAGCAGAAAAATATCTTTTAATTAAAAAAGATAAAAACGATGCGAGGCGTAAGCTTATTTTTTTAACAAAAAAAGGAATAAAAGAACATCAAAGATACGATGAGATGAAATCTTGGATTGAATCTATAAATAAAGATATCTTACAAGATACCGGTTTGATGGAAGCCATGGAGAAAGTAGAAGCTAAGTTTGAAGAAGCCAGTTATTATAAGCGCTTAAACCATAAAGCATTGGGTATTGAAATTGTACCCTATAAAAAATCGCATGCTTCTGCTTTTAAATCCTTAAACAAAGAATGGATCGAAAAGTATTTTAAAATGGAGGATAAAGATCAGGAAGTTTTAACTCGGCCTGACCATTATATTATTAAAAAAGGCGGCGCTATACTTATGGCAAAATCCAAAAAAGAAATCATAGGTACGGTGGCTCTGATGCCTTTACGTCCAAAGGAAATAGAATTGACCAAAATGGCTGTTGATCCTTCGTTTCGCGGATTAGGAATTGGTGATTTATTACTTCGAAAAGCAATTGTGAAAGCGAGAGAATTAAATTATAAGAATTTGGTTTTGTATTCAAGTGTCCAATTAAAACCTGCCTTAAGTTTATATGAAAAGCATGGTTTTGTGGAAGTTCCTTTAGAAAAAACTTCTGGATATTCTAGGGCTAGTATTAAAATGAGCATGGTTTTATAAACAATATTATTATTATGAGTAAATTAAATTTCAATTCAGATTATATCTTGGAAAATGAAGTCGCACAATTGCGTCCACTCCAAGCCACCGATTTTGAACATCTTGTACCATTTGCAATACAAGAACCTACCTTGTGGCAATATTCTTTAATGTCTGCCCACGGCGAAGAAAATATGAAAAAGTACATTGATCGAGCACTTACAGATCGAGCAAATGAAGTGTCCTATCCATTTATCGTTTTTGATAAACGAAATCAAAAATATGCAGGAAGTACAAGGTTCTATGATTATCAGAAAGGCCATAATACCGCTCAATTAGGTTTCACTTGGTACGGGAAAGATTTTCAAGGCACAGGCTTAAATAAAAATTGTAAATTCTTAATGCTCGAATTTGCCTTCGATTATCTACAATTACATCGAGTAGAATTTCGAGCAGATAATAATAATGCGCGCAGTATTGCTGCCATGAAAAGCCTAGGTTGTACAGTAGAAGGCATACTCCGAAGCAATTGTGCGAGTGACACTGGAAGAAGAGATAGCATCATTCTAAGCATTTTGAAAAATGAGTGGGAAACAAATCTCAAATTGAACCTAAAAAACAAAATAGCTTCAATAAGGTAACCCCCAAAACGCCCAGTTCTCTTCTTTTTTTGATCATACTAAAGAAGAAAAAAAATAAAATTATAAAAAAATATCGCTCTACAACACCTGTAAAAACAGGTGCTTTTACTTTTTTTTCAAAAAAAATAAAAAAAAATCATAAACCTTGTCCTATTCTTTAACTTTGGATCGTCCTATAGGCGAAACACATTAAATTATATTTTAAAAACAAATAAAAAGTAAACAAGATGAAAGAATTTATGATGATTTTCCGAGGAGAAAAAAATGACCAACCAACACCAAGTCCAGAACAATTTCAAGCAATTTTAAAACAATGGCAAGATTGGATCGGAGGAATAGCTGCTCAAGGTAAATTTGTATCCACGAATGCATTAGGAGATGAAGGTCGAACAGTCAATGCCGCAGGCTTAGTGAGTGATGGACCTTATGCCGAAGTCAAAGAATTTGTTGGTGGATATATCGTAGTAAAAGCAGAAGATCTAGACGATGCAGTTAAATTATCAGCCGGATGCCCCGTTCTAGAAAATGGCGGCACCGTAGAAGTAAGAAACGTAATGGTTTTTTAACACACCGTAGAGGCGCAATGCATTGCGCCTCCCCCCATTGTGTTGTTCCACATTGCGCCTCCCCCCATTGTGTTGTTCCCCATTGTGTTGTTCCCCAT
>JAHDCJ010000081.1:22546-25704 GCA_020629935.1 Saprospiraceae bacterium
CCCCATTGTGTTGTTCCCCATTGTGTTGTTCCCCATGACCCCTATTGAAAGTAAGAATATACAGTATTTTAAAAGAATTAGAGAAGGGCTTCGTTTTGCGGAGCCCTTCTTTTTTTATACCTTAATGGCATGGAAGAAAAAGAATTAATCCCTTATTTATTTCGTACAGAATATAGCAAAATTGTAGCTGTACTTTGTAAGACTTTTGGATTATATAATATTCAATTGGCAGAAGATATTGTAAGTGATTCTTTTTTGAAAGCAGCAGAAACTTGGGGAATGAAAGGCATACCTGATCATCCTAAAGCTTGGTTGTATCAAGTGGCTAAAAACAAAGCCAAAGATCAGTTTAAACGCAATGATCTTTTTAAAGACAAAATCAATCCTGAATTAAAAGCACTAGGACAATCTTCGGAGGAAATGGAGATTGATCTTTCAGACGATAATATCAAAGATAGTCAATTGCAAATGATGTTTACTGTCTGTGATCCTGTCCTCTCTAAAGAATCCCAAATTGTACTTGCTTTAAGAGTACTTTGTAGTTTTAGTATTGAAGAGATTGCTAGTGCTTTGTTAAGTAATAAATCGACTATAAACAAACGATTGTATCGTGCAAAAGATACTTTACGAAAAGAAGAAATCGATTTATCTTTTCCAGAAAATCTAGTCTTGTCTTCACGTCTTGATAATGTCCTTTCTATCCTATACTTGCTCTTTAATGAAGGATATTTTTCTACACATGCCTCCAATAAAATTCGTAAAGATTTATGTTTGGAAGCGATGCGATTATTGTTTTTATTAATAGAAAATAAAAAAACAAACGTACCCGAAGCCAATGCTTTGATGGCTTTGTTTTGCTTCCACTCTTCTCGATTTGAAGCCCGAATCAATCAAGAAGGAGAGCAAGTATTATTTGATAAACAAGATCGAGGAAAATGGGATAAAGCTTTGATAGACCAAGGTAATTATTTTTTAAGTCAATCCGCTTCCGGTGATCAAATGTCAAAGTTACATTTAGAAGCAATGATTGCTTTTTGGCATACACAAGATGAATTAAATCCACAAAAGAAGTGGGATCAAATATTACAACTGTATAATCGTCTTTTGCAAGTTGCTTATTCGCCAATGGCCGCTTTAAATCGTACCTTCGCTTTAGCAATGAGTGAAGGGAAATCCATTGCATTAAAAGAAGCCTTGAAAATTAATTTGAAGAACAATCATTTATATCATTCTTTGGTCGCGGAATTATATGATGGAATAGATACAGTTAAGAAAAAAGAGCATTTGGAAACCGCCTTGAAGTTAGCTAAGAATGAAAAAGATCAAGCAGTTATTTTGAGGAAAATAAAAAGTGACTAAGTACTCACTTATTGGGCCTACTTGTAAAATAGATTTAAAAAGAGCATGCAGAATAAAAAGAAATCGGATGGAATAAAAAATCAATTACACGCTCGAAATTTACATCGGGGAGCTTATGATCTTGATCTTTTATGTGAGACTAATTCTTTGTTGAAAGATTTCGTAAAGATCAATAAATATGGAAATAAAACCATTGATTTTTTCGATCCTTTAGCAGTAAAAACTTTAAACCAATCTTTACTTAAAACCTATTATCATTTAAAATATTGGGACATTCCAAAACCTTATTTATGTCCACCAATTCCAGGAAGATCAGACTATATTCATTACTTAGCAGATGTTTTAATGCAATCTAATAATAAAAATAGTAAAATCCCTAAAGGGCTGACTATTCGTTGTTTAGATGTGGGCGTTGGCGCAAATTGCATTTATCCAATTATTGGAAATCAATGTTATGGTTGGTCTTTCGTAGGAAGTGATATTGATGCCGAAGCATTAGCTAACGCACAAAAAATAATCGATAAAAATGAAGAACTACTTCAAGGAATTATGCTGAGAAAACAATCTAATCCAAACCATTTTTTTGAAGGAATCATTGAAGAAAATGAACGCTTTGATCTCGTCGTTTGTAATCCGCCTTTTCATGCTTCTGCAAAAGAAGCCCAAGCGGCCGCTACACGAAAAGTAAATAATTTAAAGAAGAAAAAGATCAAAAATGTAAGGCTAAATTTTGGTGGCCATGCGCATGAACTTTGGTGCGAAGGAGGAGAATTTAGGTTTGTAAAAAACATGATTAAAGAAAGCAAACAATGGGCAACTTCTTGCTTTTGGTTTTCTAGTTTAATTTCAAAAGAATCTAATCTCAAAAAACTTAAAGGGGTATTGACTGAGGTTAATCCAACAAGTTATCAGATCATTCCTATGGGACAAGGAAATAAGAAAAGTCGTTTATTAGTTTGGACTTTTCTTAACCCCAAACAGCAACAACTTTGGGCAAAGTCTCGTTGGATATAGTTGTGATAAAGTTACCTTCTCCTTCTAAGAGAAATTAAAAGGTAAATTAACAATTAGACTTGAAATTAAACACAAAAAATGAAACAGTTAATCTTTAAAGATTTTTGGACTATTTTCGGACTCGCCTTAGCTACCGAATTGGTGACGATTTTTGTAATTAGTGCTTTAGATCCATTTAATGTATCAAGAGATACCCGAGATATGATGATTTTAGCGAGCGCTGTGCTTATGGTCGTTTGGATGACAAGGATTATGTTCAAAAGGTATGCAAAATCCCTTCTAGGCCTTGTTTATGGCCTTATTGCAGGAATTCTAATAATATTTCCAACACATATCACCTTAGCCATCAGACCTATCGATCTTTGGTTGGTTCTGTATACTATTCTTGGTGCATTAGCCATAGCTGCGCTTTTTGTTTTTCTTTTATCTAAAAAAATGAATAAATCAGTAAAGCAAAAAGTCGAGTTTTTTACTTTTGAAGACATTAAAGCCTTAAACTATTCTAGCTTTTATAATATCACCAATATGGAAACTGTAGATCAAATTAAAATAAATGATTTGATTCGGTTGCCAAAATATATCGAAGATGGGGTAGAACTCAAAGTCAAGAAAATTTATACAAATCCAGCTACCCCAAACAAAGCATTTTACATTTCTGATGGAAATAAATTGGATTATATTATTTTTGCTTCCGCAAGAAAACTTCGATTAGGCATCAAACATTTCGATGAAAATCGTGATCGAAAGAAGGAAGTGGAAAACAAAATCCAGCAATTCTTTAATCG